>JAKABK010000404.1 GCA_021796905.1 Actinomycetes bacterium | reverse complement strand
GCCCGCTCTTCGACGCCGCCCGCCTCATGGTCTCCACCCGCCGTAGCCGCACCGAGCACCTGGAGCGGCTCCGTGCCGGGATCGACGGATCGGTGCCGCTGCTCTACGTTCCCTACCTCTTCCTGCGCTCCCACGGGCTGCGGGCCACCCACCAGGTCGCCGACGCGCTCGCCGCCGAGCTCGGGTACTGAACCGGCCGTGCCCGCCCGAGCGCCCTCCGCGACCGCACCCCACAGCTTGGACGCCCTCGTGGCGTCCAAGGAGATCGTGATCGCCTGCGGGTCGGGGGGTGTCGGCAAGACCACCACCGCCGCTGCCATCGGCGCGTCCGCCGCGGTGTCCCACGGCGGACGGGTCCTGGTCCTGACCGTCGACCCGGCCCGACGTCTCGCCGACGCCCTCGGTCTGCCCGGGTTCGGCAACGACGCCCGGCGGGTGCCGCCGGGCGCGTTCACTGCGGCCGGTGTAGAGCCCCGCGGCGAGCTGTGGGCGGCGATGCTCGACACCAAGCAGAGCTGGGATGCCCTGGTCCATCGTCACGCACCCGACGCCGAGACCGAGGCCCGGATCCTGGATAACCCGCTGTACCAGAACGTCGCCGGGAAGTTCGTCCAGAGCCACGACTACGTCGCCGTCGAACGGCTCTACGAGCTGCACCGGGAGGGACGATTCGATCTGATCGTCGTCGACACCCCGCCGACACGTAACGCGGTCGACTTCATCGAAGCCCCCCGACGGATGGCCGAGCTGTTCTCCTCCCGCCTGCTGCGCCTGCTGATCGCGCCGTACCGCAGCAGGGTCGTCAATCTCGCTAGCCGCCCCTTCTACCAGGTCGCCGACCGTATCCTCGGGTCGGAGTTCCTCTCCGACGTCGCCGAGTTCTTCATCCTCTTCCAGACGATGTACTCCGGTTTCGTCGAACGCGCCCGATCGGTCGAGGCGCTGCTCGGGGACCGGAGGACGACCTTCGTCGTGGTGAGCACTCTCGAGGCGGCGCCGGTGCACGAAGCAGAGCTGTTCATCGAGCTCTTGCGAGCCAAGCACTTCCATGTCGGCGGGTTGGTGCTCAATCGCGTCCTGCCGTCGTACCTCGCGGACCCCGCGGTGGCCGAGGCAGCCGCCAAGATGGTCTCCGGGGCGGCTGCGGTCTCCGAGGTCATCTCCCCACTGGTCAGAGCCGATGCGGCCCAGGTGGCGAGGGTGCTCACCGAGATCGGGGAGACCTGCCGGAACCTGCAGGTGGTCGCCAAGGCCGAGGCGGCGCAGCGCGACGAGCTGTCGGGCCTCCCCGAGGTGGTGGCCAGCGCACCCGAGCTGGACGCCGACATCCACGACCTGGGCGGCCTGCTCCGCCTCGGGAAGCTGATCTGGAGCTGAAGTGGCGACGGTCACCGACCTGCTCCGGGAGCACACCGACTACGACGACACAGTCGTCGCCCACCTGCGTCGCCTGGTGGCGATGTGGGGGACGCTCTCGGACCTGTGCTTCGCCGACCTGCTCCTCTTCGCCCCGGTCCGCTGGAGCAGCGAGCACTTCGTGGTGCTCGGCCAGGTGAGGCCGACGACCAACCGGACCCTTCACCTCGACGACCTGGTGGGGCGGGTGGTGGGCGAGCAGGAGCGGCCCCTGGTGGCGCGCGGCTGGCAGCTCGGCTCGGTGGTCGACGGTGAGATCGACATCTCCAGCCGCAGCGAGCGGGCCCGGATGGTGTGCATCCCGGTACGTTGCCGTGGCCAGCTCGTCGCGGTGCTCACCAGGGAGTCGGCGCTCTCGGTGGGGCGCCGACCCGGCGAGCTCGAACGGACCTATGTCGAGGTCTTCGACCGGCTGGCGAGGATGATCTCCAACGGGGAGCTGCCCTTTCCCGTCGACGAGGAGGGGGAGGCGCCCCGGGTCGGAGACGGGGTCCTGGTCCTCGACGCGGCCGGCCGGGTCGAGTTCGCCTCCCCGAACGCGGTCAACGCTCTGCACCGCATGGGCCTGTACCACTCGATCGAAGGCTTGCGTCTCGACGAGGCCGGCCTCGCCCAGGCGGCGATCGACGTGGCGTTCGCCCAGAAGCTTCCGGCAACCCAGGAGCTGGTGCGCGGATCGGACGCCGCCATGATCGTGCGTTGCATCCCGCTGCTCGACCACGGTGTGGTCACCGGGGGCTTCGTCATGTTGCAGGACGTGACCGAGCTGCGTCGCCGGGACCGCCTGCTGCTGTCCAAGGACGCCGCCATCCGGGAGGTCCACCACCGGGTCAAGAACAACCTCCAGACGATCTCGTCGCTCCTTCGCCTGCAGGCCCGGCGCCTTCCCGACGGCCCGGGTCGCCATGCGCTCGAGGAGTCGGAGCGCCGGGTGCGGTCGATCGCGGTGGTCCACGAGATCCTCTCCCGTGACACCGCCGACCAGGTGGACTTCAACGAGATCCTCCCGTCCCTGGTGCGGATGGCGGAGGACCTGGGGTCCCCGGATGCGCCGGTGCTCATCGTCACGAGCGGTGACGCCGGCAACCTACAAGCGGCGCTCGCGACGCCGCTTGCGGTGGTGGTGACCGAACTGCTCCAGAACGCAGCCGAGCACGCCTTCCCCCCAGGGTGGGACGGGCCCGGTGA
>JAKABK010000403.1 GCA_021796905.1 Actinomycetes bacterium | reverse complement strand
GAGCGTGGTCACCTGAGCGGGGTCGCCTGGGCGTCTGGCGTCCCCCGGGTGCCGGCTGCGGTCCGGTCGCGTCGCTCAGGACTGCTCGAGGAGGCGTTCGTAGATCCGGTAGCGCTTCACGACCCGCCCGTTCATCGCCTCCAGTCCCCGGCGCATCCCCCGGTTGGTCTCGAGGATCCAGCCGGCCTCGCCCTTCTTCAGCGGGGAGTGCTCGGCGGTGGCGAAGTGCTCGGCGTAGAGCAGCGCGGCGGCACCGGTGTACTCGTAGGCCGGTCTCACCCCCAGGAACCCGACCCGCAGCTGGTCTATGTGGTGCTTGCGGCGCAGCAGGTACCACCATCCCCACGGGAGGAGCCGCCCGCCCATCCGGGCGAGGACCTGGTTGAGGTCGAGCACGGTTATCGCCATGGCTACGGGCTGTCCCCGGTGCTCGACGACCATGAACCAGCCGGGGGAGTACGCGATCTGCAACTCGAGAGCGTACGCGTCGAGGTCCGCCTTGCCGTAGGGGACGAACCCCCAGTTGTCCGACCAGGCGTCGTTGTAGATCTCGGCGAAGATGTCCATCTCCCGACGCAGGTGGCGGCGGTCCATCGGTCTCACCGTGAGGCCGTGACGGGACCTGGCCCGCTCGGCGACCTTCGGGATGACCGGGTCCAGGTGCTCGCGATCGGATATGTCCAGCTCGTAGGACAGCAAGTCGACGGCCTTGGTGAGCCCGGCCTCCTCGCAGCGGAGCTGGTAGTAGGGGGGGTGCCAGGGTTGCTTGATCTGCGGCGCCCGCTCGAATCCCTCGATCAGCACCCCGCTCTCGTCGTTGATCGTGAGGTCCATCGGGCCGACCATCCGCTCGCAACCCTCCGAGCGCAACCAGGCCTCGGCCGCGCCGAGCAGCGCTCCGGTCACCTCCGGGTCGTCCTCGAGCTCGAGGAACCCGAACATCCCCCACCGGCTGCCGTGGACCCGGTTGAACGCGTCGTCGACCTGGGCGGAGACCCGCCCCACCACCGTCGCGTCCCGGCGGGCGACGAACCAGGCGGCCCGGCCGTGGGTGAAGAACGGGTTGAGCTTGCGGTTGAGGTAAGCCCAGCGCTCGACCCGCACCGGTGGTACCCAGGGGGTGCCGGCGTGGAGCCGGTAGGGCAGCTCGATGAACTCCCGCAGGGCCCGCCATCCGCGGACCTCTTCGATCACGACAGGACCGCGCCCCGACCGCTCGTTGCTCGCGCCCCCCGGTGCCGTGTCGAACATACCCATGTGATAGCACGCCGCCCCGACCGGGTGGAGCGACGCTCGTCGCTAGCGGATCGCTAACCTTCGTGGGTGCTGGCGGAGGCCGACACGAGGAGGTGCGCGACGAGCAGCGAGAGGGTCCGGTCGTGACCCCTTCGGTGTACCTGACGGGGCTCGGGGCGATCTCCCCGCTCGGGCTCGACGCGCCGACGACCTGGGCGGGTCTGCTCGACGGCCGGTCCGGGGTCGCCACGATCAGCGCCTTCGACGCCTCAGGGCTCTCGACGCGTATCGCGGCCGAGGTGAGCGACTTCGACCCGGCGACGGTGCTGACCGGCAAGCGCCTCCGTCGCTCGACGCGCTCCACCCAGATGGCGGTCGCTGCCGCCCGCCAGGCGGTGGCCGACGCCGGGATCCGCGTGGAGGACGAGGACCCCGGGCGGGTCGGGGTGGTGGTCAACACCGCGGTGGCTGGTTTCGACACCGTCGAGGTCGCCACCCGCCAGCTGCTCGGCCGCGGCGTCGGGAGGATCGGCCCACATTTCGTGTCCTCCTCGCTCACCAACATGCCGGCCTGCGAGGTGGCGATCGACCTCGGCGTCCACGGTCCGGTCACCGCCGGCGCGTTGGCCTGCGCCAGCGGTCTGTACGCCTTCTTGGAGGCCCGTCGCCTGGTCGCCGCCGGCGAGGCCGACGTGGTGGTCTGCGGCGGGACCGACGCGTCGATCACCCCGGTGATGTTCGCGGGGTTGTCGACCATGGGCGCCCTGTCGACCCGCAACGACGCCCCGCAGGCAGCGAGCCGCCCGTTCGACGCCGACCGGGACGGGTTCGTGTTCGGGGAGGGGGCGGTCGTCGGGGTGGTCGAATCGGAGGCGCACGCAGCCGCCCGTGGCGCGCGCCCCTACGCCCGGATCGCCGGTGGGGCGCTCACCGCCGACGCGTTCCACCCGAGCGCCCCCGTCCCCGACGGCGCCTACGCCGCGGAGGCGATCCGCCTGGCGATCGCCCGTGGCGGTCTCGGCCCCCGCGACGTGGACCTGGTGTCGGCCCACGGCACCTCGACCGCCGCCAACGACAGGATCGAGACCGCAGCGATCCGCTCCGCCCTGGGGCCCGCCGCCGACGGTGCGGCGGTCACCGCCCCCAAGTCGATGGTCGGCCACATGATCGGGGCGGCGGGAGCGCTCGGGTTGCTCGTGAGCGCCATGTCCATCCGTCACGGCCTCGTGCCACCGACGATCAACCTCGACAACCCCGACCCGGAATGCGACCTCGACCACGTGAAGAAGGTCGCCCGGGCAATGACGGTGCGCGTCGCGCTCACCAACGCCTTCGGCTTCGGGGGTCAGAACTGCGTGGTCGCCCTCACC
>JAKABK010000402.1 GCA_021796905.1 Actinomycetes bacterium | reverse complement strand
GCCGCTGCCGCCGCCGCCCTCGCCGCGGCGGTGGCGTCGAGCGGCCCGCGGTTCGCTTCGCTGCGCGACCTAGGGGTGCGGGTCGTAGCCGCCGAGGTGTCGGCCGGACCGGCGATCGCCGAGGCGGTGCGGCGCAGCTGGTGGCCGGTGGCGCTGCTCGCGGCGACCCGGAGCCGGCGGGCCCGCCGATGGCTGGCGCTCGGCACGCTCGTGCCCCCGCTGCAGGAGTGGTGGCGACGGCGACCGGCGGGGATCGGGCCGGGACGGTTCGTCGCTTGCCGGGTCGTCGACGACCTCGCCTACGGGGCGGGGGTCTGGGCCGGGGTGGTCTCCTGCCGCAGTCGGGGCGGGCTGCGCTGCCTGCTGCCCGCCCGGCCCGCCCGGCCCGGGAGCCGGGCGGTCTGATGCCGAGGACCTCCCATGCCGGCGCCGCCGCCGAGCTCGCCCGCCGGGACCCGGTGATCGCAGGTCTGCTCGCCGTCGCCGGCCCGCCCCGGCTCGGGGCCCGTCACGACAGTCACTTCGCCGCGCTGGTCCGCTCGGTGCTCTACCAGCAGCTCGCCGGGGCGGCGGCCGCGGCGATCCACGCCCGCCTGGTCGCCGCCCTCGACGGGCGGGTCGAGCCCGACGCCCTCCTCGGGCTCCCCGACGAGGCGTTGCGCGCCGCGGGGCTCTCTGCCAACAAGGCGGCGGCACTGCGGGACCTGGCGACCAAGGTCGTCGACGGGACCGTGGTGCTCGACCCCCGGGGCCTCGCCCGCGAGACCGACGACGAGATCGTCGCCCGGTTGAGCTCGGTGCGAGGGATCGGACGTTGGACAGCGGAGATGTTCCTCATGTTCCAGTTGCGTCGCCTCGATGTCTGGCCGACCGGGGACCTCGGGGTGCGCCGGGGTTACGGGCTGGCGTGGGGGGTTGCGATGCCCCCGCCCCGCGAGCTCGAGGCGCGGGGAGAGGCGTTCCGCCCCTACCGGTCGGTCGCCGCCTGGTACTGCTGGCGGGCCTGCGAGCTCCACGCCGGCGCGGCCGCCAGCGCCCTCACCCGCTGATCCCCCAACACCCCGGCGCCCCCACACCCCGCCGACATCACACCCCGGCGCCGGGGCCGGGGAGGTAACGCCCGACCAGCTCGGCGGCGAGCCCGGTGTAGGTGGCGGGAGTGAGCGCCAACAACCGGGCCTCGGCGTCGGCGGGCAGTCCGAGCCCGGTGACCAGTTCTGCGATGGCGCCGGCGTCGACCCGCTCCCCCCGGGTGAGCGCCTTCAACCGCTCGTAGGGCTCGGGGCAGCCGTAGCGACGCATCACGGTCTGCACCGCCTCGGCGAGCACCTCCCAGTGCCCGTCGAGCTCGGCGGCCATCACGGCGGCGTCCGGCTCGACCCGGGCCAAGCCCCGGCGGGCGGCGCGGACGGCGAGCACCGAGTGGCCGACGGCGACCCCGACGTTGCGGATCGCCGAGCTGTCGGAGAGGTCCCGTTGCATGCGGCTCACCGCCAACTTGGCTGCCAGGTGGGCGAACAGGGCGTCGGCGATGCCGACGTTGGCCTCGGCGTTCTCGAAGTCGATCGGGTTCACCTTGTGCGGCATGGTCGACGAGCCGACCTCCCCGGCGACCGGGCGTTGACGCAGGTAGCCCCGGCTCACGTACTCCCACATGTCCCGGCAGAAGTCGAGCAGCACCGCGTCGAAGCGCATCAGTAGGTGAAAGGCCTCCCCCGAGGTGTCGTGCGGTTCGATCTGGGTGGTGAGCGGGTTCCACTCGAGCCCGAAGCCCTCCACGAACGAGCGTGACAGTGCCGGCCAGTCCACCTCCGGGTAGGCGACCTGGTGGGCCCCGAAGGTGCCGGTGGCGCCGTTGAGCTTCCCGGTGAGCCGCAACCCCCGGAGGGCGTCGAGCTGCCGGCGCCAGCGGGCCACCCACACCGCCAGCTCCTTGCCGAGGGTCGTGGGGGTCGCCGCCTGTCCGTGGGTGTGCGCCGGCATCGCCAGCGCGGCGTGGGCCCGGGCGAGGGCGGCGACGTCGTCGACCAGTCCCTCGGCGGCCGGCAGCCAGACCGCCTCGAGCCCGCTACGCAGCATCAGTGCGTGGGCGAGGTTGTTGACGTCCTCGCTGGTGCAGGCGAAGTGGACCAGTTCGCGTTGGCCGGCCGGCACCCCGATCCCGGCGAGCTTGTCCTTCAGGTGGTACTCGACGGCTTTCACGTCGTGGTTGATCCGGGTCTCGTGAGCCCGGATCGCCGCCACGTCGTCGGGCCCGAAGCCGGCCACCCACCCCCGCAGGGCGGCGCCGATCTCGGGGGTGAGCGGGGGTAGCTCGACGATCGCCGGTTCGGCGGCGAGCGTCTCGTACCAGCCGACCTCGATGGCGAAACGCCACCGGAACAACGCTTCCTCCGACAGCTCCGCCTCGACATCGGCGAGCAGCGGGGCGTACCGCCCGTCGAGCGGCGAGATCGGCACTTGGCGAGCGTACCCGCCGTCCCCGCCAGCCGGACCGTCCCCGCCGGGCCGGAGACGCCACGCCGGTCGCGTCCGCCGGGCGGACCCGGTCGCTCGTGGCGCCGGCGACGGGAGTCTCCGGCCGGGTGAGGTCTCGGGCACCGGCGGGTAGACA
>JAKABK010000401.1 GCA_021796905.1 Actinomycetes bacterium | reverse complement strand
GTCGATCAGTGCCGAGGACATCACCGCCGCCCGCCGGCTCGGCTTCGTGATCAAGCCGTTGGCGGTCGTCGAGGAGGTCGACGGGGCCATCGGTGCCCGGGTGCACCCGGCGATGGTCCCGGCGACCCACCCGTTGGCTTCGGTGCGTGACTCGTTCAACGCGGTCTTCGTCGAGGGGGAGACCGTCGGGGAGCTGATGTTCCTCGGGAGGGGGGCCGGAGGGGCACCCACCGCTAGCGCCGTGCTCGGGGACCTGCTCGACGCCGCACACAACCTGAGCGTCGGCGGGACCGGCCGGACCCCCGCCGCCCGGGCGGTGCCGCACCGCCCGATCGGCGACCTGGTCGGCGCGTACTACCTGACCGTCGACGTGGTCGACCGGCCCGGGGTGCTCCACGCGGTGTCCGGGGTGCTCGGAGCCCACTCGGTGTCGGTGCGCTCCATGGAGCAGGAGGGCGCCGACGAAGGAGCGCGGCTGGTGTTCGTCACCCACCCGGCGCGTGAGCGGGACGTTCAGGCCTGCCTGGACGAGCTCCACGGGCTCGGAGCGGTTCGTCGGATCGGCGGGTTGATCCGGGTCGTCGGCCGGTGAGCACCAAGGTCGGTTGGCGAGGTCTGATCGAGGAGTACCGCGACCGGCTCCCGGTCAGCGGGTCCACCCCGGTCGTCACCCTGCTCGAGGGGGCGACGCCGTTGCTGCCGGCTCCGCGCCTCTCGGAGCGGGTAGGCGCCGAGGTCCACTTGAAGGTCGAGGGCGCCAACCCGACCGGGTCGTTCAAGGACCGGGGCATGACCCTCGCGATCTCCAAGGCGCTCGAAGAGGGTGCCCAGGCGGTCGTGTGCGGGTCCACCGGCAACACCTCGGCGTCGGCGGCGGCCTACGCAGCGAGGGCGGGCATGCGTTGCGCGGTGCTGATCCCCGAGGGCTACATCGCCCTCGGCAAACTGGCCCAGGCCCTGGTGCACGGGGCGACGGTGCTGCAGATCCGCGGCAACTTCGACGCCGCTCTGGACCTCGTCCGGGAGATGGCCGCGACCGCGCCGGTTACGGTTGTCAACTCGATCAACCCTTACCGTATCGAGGGGCAGAAGACGGCGGCGTTCGAGGTGGTCGACGCGCTCGGCGACGCCCCCGACATGCACTGCATGCCGGTCGGGAACGCCGGCAACATCACCGCCTACTGGAAGGGTTACCGGGAGGAGCAGCAGCGGGGGCGGATCGGCAGGCCACCGCGGATGCTCGGCTTCCAGGCCCGGGGTGCGGCGCCGATCGTCCTCGGTCACCCGGTGGAGCGTCCCGAGACCATCGCCACGGCGATCCGCATCGGCCGGCCGGCGTCGTGGCACGGGGCGACCGAAGCCGCCTCCGAGTCCGGCGGGTCGATCACCGCGGTGAGCGACGAGGAGATCCTCGCCGCCTACCGGTTCCTTGCCGAGGAGGAGTCGGTGTTCTGCGAGCCGGCGTCGGCGGCGTCGGTCGCCGGGCTGCTGAGGACCGGGGCGCCTCCCGGTGCGCGGGTGGTGTGCGTGCTCACCGGCCACGGCTTGAAGGACCCCGATATCGCCATCGGCCAGATCGCGGTCCCGCCGGTCGTCGAGGCCGAGCTCGGGGCGGTCCTTGCAGCCCTCGGGCTCTGACCTGGATCCATGGAGGTGACGGGGGCCGACGGGACGGGTCCGCGAAGAGCGCCTCTTGTTGCGGGAGAACCCGTGTCCCAGCAGTCGGTTCGCCACGAAGAAGGAGGTCGCCTTCCGGTGGGGAAGCTACAGGATGGTCTTGGCCGGATCGGGCTCCGTTGCGACGATCCGAACATCATCGCTTCGGTGGGTTGGGTCCGGTTGCGGTTGCCGAGCTGGACCGGTGGTCGGGATCCGCTCGAGGATCGACGCTGTGGTCGGTCGTCTCGCTCGCCGGGGGGGGCGCCCCTGCGGTGCGGGTGATGTGCTGCTCGCTTCTTCCGCTACCGGGTCGGTCACCGGTCTGTCGTCACCCCGACAGCTGGCGGAGCGTCAGGGCAGCGGCAGTCCCACGTAGTTCTCCGCCAGGTTGGTGGCCAGCGCCCGGCTGCGCACGATCTCGTCCTGCCGGGACCGCTGCAGCCGCCGGTCCCACGGGTCCGCCTCGGGGTCCAGGTGCATCAGTGTCGTCATCCAGGTGCTGAAGTCCTGGACCCGCCACACCCGGGCGAGGCAGCGAGGGCTGTAGGCGTCGAGCCCGGCGGGGGAGCCGGTGGTGTACCAGTCGACGAGGGCGTCGCCGAGTACCTTGACGTCGGCGACGGCCAGGTTGAGCCCCTTGGCGCCGGTGGGCGGGACGATGTGGGCGGCGTCGCCGGCGAGCAGCAGCCGGCCGTGGCGCATCAGCTCGGCCACGTAGCTGCGCATCGGGGTGATCGCCTTGTCGCGTACCGGCCCGGTGTGGAGGGTCCAGCCCGGGACGCCGAGGCGGATCTGCAGCTCCTCCCAGATGCGCTCGTCGGACCAGGCGGCGAGGTCCTCGTCGGGGTCGACCTGCAGGTACAGGCGGCTGACGGTGGGGGAGCGCATGGAGTGCATGGCGAAGCCCCGCTCGTGGAAGGCGTAGATCAGCTCGTCGGTGGAGGGGGCGACGTCGGCG
>JAKABK010000400.1 GCA_021796905.1 Actinomycetes bacterium | reverse complement strand
CCCGGTGGTCGTCGGCGTTGAGCACCGCGGTTCCCCCGGGGGGGAGCGCCTCGGGAAGTTCCGACTTGGCCCGGAACACCCCGTCGAGCGAGCCGAGCAGCTCGGTGTGGACCGCAGCGACCGCGGTGACCACCCCGACCGTCGGGCGGGCCACGTCGCAGAGCAGGGCGATGTGGCCGAACCCCCGGGCGCCCATCTCGATCACTGCCACTTCGGTGTCGTCGGGTGCGTTGCAGAGGGTGAGCGGGACGCCGAGCTCGTTGTTGAAGGATTGTTCGCTCGCCGCAGTCCGCCAGGTCTCGCAGAGGACCGCGGCGAGGAGATCCTTGGTCGAGGTCTTGCCCACCGACCCGGTGATCCCGATGACCGGACAGTCCAACCGTCGCCGAGCCGACCGCCCGAGGTCGAGCAGCGCCCGTGAGGTGTCGCCGACCGCCACCACCGCGAGCGCCGCAGGCTCGCCGCTCCGGAGCGCCTCGGTGACGGGGTGGCCGACCTCGACCAGCACGCCGGCGGCGCCGGAGGCCAGGGCGTCGGCAACGAAATCATGGCCGTCCCGGGCCGCCCGGACCGCCACCCACAAACCCCCCGGCATCAGGCGGCGGGAGTCGGTGCCGACCCCGGCGAGGGCCGTCTCCGGGTCACCGGCGATGACCTCCCCGCCCGTCGCCTCCCCCACCTCGATCGCCTTCCAACGCATCCCCGGAGTCTGCCAGGGACGACCCGGCGGGTGAGGGACCGGGGCTCCGGGACGCCAGGCGCGGTCCTCGTCCTCGGGGCCGCCCCACGCTTCCGGCGACGGTGGTCCGCCGGGCGCCGGCAGTGCCAGATCCCCCCAGGCGCCAGCGGCCGCGAGACGGGTGGCGGCTGCGTTCGGTCCACCGGCCCGGTGACCACCAGACCCCCGAACCCGCCGCGGGGCCGAGCAGCTCGACGAGCTGGGCGTGGAGCCAGCCGTGGCGGCGGCGGGGACGGGCAATCGGAGCCGTGGGGTACACGCCCCGCACCGCCGCCACAGGTCCGGGCCGTGCGGCCCCGGGCCGCAGTGGGCCGCTCCCATCGCCGCCCCCGGGCTGGCAGCGGCGGGCAATGGCGCCCCCGGGCCCGGGACCCGGCCGGGCCGGCGCCGGGGACCCGATCGGCTGGGCGCACGAGCTCGTCGCGGGGCTCGGGGGCTCAGACCGCCGGCGGGACCGTCCCCGAGACACTGAAGCGCTGGTGGGTGACGACGACACCGGTGCCGGGCTCGGCGGTCACCGCCAGGGCCTGCACCCCGACCCCGGCCCGGAACTCCTCGACCCCCGGGGAGGGGCCGAGCAGTCCGTAGGAGATCGCCTCCGAACCGACGACCCCCCACAGTTGGTAGGTGCGGTCCGAGGGGAGGCGCGCCAGGTGCGCGCCGTAGACGTAGCCGACCCCGGAGGGCAGCATCACCACGGCGAGGCGCGCCGAGCCGGGACCGTGCAGCACCATCTCCCGGTGCCCGGGGACCGACAGTGCGGCCCGGACGTCGCTCATCGTCGCCGGGGCGGCCGCCGCCACCTGACGGTCGTGGGAGAGGCGGCTGTCCAGGTTGGCGACCTGCGCTCCGAGCAGCGCGGACGCCGCTACCGCCGCCGCGGCCAGCGCGGCGATCCCCGCCTGCCAGCCCCGGCCGAGGGAGCTGCGCGGGCGGCGGCGCCGGCGGGCAGCGCCGGGGGAGAGCGGCTCGGGCGATCCCGGACCGCTCGGGGAGCGGACCTCGGCGAGCAGCTCCTCCCCGATGCGCTCGAGGCTCCGGTCGCCGGGCTGCTCCTGCATCCCCGCGGCGATCCGGTCCCAGAGCCCGGCGGGTGCCTCACCGCCGGTGTGGGCGAGGAGGCTGGTCACCTCCCGGTAACCGGCGAGCTCGTGGCGGCAACGGGAGCAGCCCGCCAGGTGCGCCTCGACCTCGGCGGCCTCGTCGGCTTCGACCGCGTCGAGGGAATAAGCCCCTAGCAGCTCCTGGATCGCGTCGTGGTGGTTCATCCCGGTCACTCGCCCCGCCCGGCGACTCCGGCCTCGGACAGCGAGCCTCTCATCCTCCGCAGTCCTGTACGGATACGGCTCTTCACCGTACCTTCGGGCTCTCCGAGAACGGTGGCCACCTCCCGGTAGGTGCGTCCGGCGAAGTAGGCGAGCTCGATCGCTCGCCGCTCGTCGACGGGGAGCGCGCCGACCGCCTCGCGTACCGCTTCGGCGACGGTGTAGTCCACCACCTCCCGCTCGAGGTCGTAGCCGGCGGTGGCCGCCTCACGCGCCTCGCGCTCCTCGCGGTCCCGGCGGGACTTGTCGGCGCGGAGACGGTCCACGGAGCGGCCGTGGGTCTGGGCGAGCAGGAACGAGCGCAGCGAGCCGCGTTCGGGATCGAAACGCTCCGGGTCGTTCCACAGACGGAGGAACACCTCCTGAACGACGTCCTCGGCCGGGGCCGGGTCGCGCAGTAACCGCTTGGCGAGACCGTAGACGGCTCCGCCGTGACGCCGGTAGACCTCGGCGAGAGCCGCCTCGTGGTAACGGCCGATGGCCACCACCAAGGCGGCGTCGCTGGCCTCGCTGTAGGTGGTGGGCATTTGCCCGGTATCCGGAGCCGGTCGCCCCGGCGGA
>JAKABK010000399.1 GCA_021796905.1 Actinomycetes bacterium | reverse complement strand
CTGTTCGACGACGAGGAGCGCATGATCCGCCAGACGGTCCGCGCCTTCGTGGACAAAGCGGTGCGTCCCCGCATCGCCTCTTGATTCGAGGAGGGCGTCGCCCCGAGCGAGCTGGCCTCGGAGCTCGGCGGACTCGGCTTGTTCGGGATGCACTTGAGTGGTTACGGGTGTGCCGGGACAAACGCGGTCAGTTACGGGCTGGCCTGCCTGGAGCTCGAGGCCGGTGACAGCGGGCTGCGCAGCTTCGTCTCCGTGCAGGGGTCCCTGGCGATGTACTCGATCTGGCGGTGGGGTTCGGAGGACCAGAAGCAGGAGTGGCTGCCGCGTCTGGCCAGCGGCGAGGCGATCGGCTGTTTCGGGCTGACCGAAGCGGACTTCGGGTCGAACCCGTCCGGGATGCGGACCACCGCCCGGCGCGACGGGGCCGACTGGGTCCTGAACGGCTCCAAGATGTGGATAACCAACGGCAGCCTCGCGGACGTGGCGACCGTTTGGGCCCGCACCGACGACGGCATCCGAGGTTTTCTCGTGCCTCGGGGCACCCCGGGTTTCTCGGCCCGTGACATCCACCACAAGCTGTCCCTGCGGGCGTCGGCGACTTCCGAGCTGTCGCTCCAGGACGTTCGCCTGCCCGGCTCTGCCATGCTCCCCGAGGGTCGCGGACTGTCGGCACCGCTGTCGTGCCTGAACGAGGCGCGCTTCGGCATCGTTTGGGGGGCGATGGGTGCCGCCCGGGACTGTCTCGACACGACGTTGGCCTACGCCGCCGATCGGGTGCAGTTCGACCGGCCGATCGCCGGTTTCCAGCTGACCCAGGCCAAGCTCGCGGACGCTGCGGTGGAGCTTTCCAAGGGATTGCTGCTGGCCGTTCACCTGGGACGGCTCAAGGACCAGGGGCGGTTGCGCCCCGAGCAGGTGAGTGTCGGGAAGCTCAACAATGTCCGGGAGGCGCTCGCTATCGCCCGGGTGTGCCGCACCGTGCTCGGCGCCGCCGGGATCACCACGGAGTACCCGGTCCTCCGTCACGCCAACAATCTCGAGTCGGTGCTCACCTACGAGGGGACCAGCGAGGTTCACCAGCTCGTTTATCGGCCAGGCCCTGACCGGGATCTCCGCTTACCGCTGAACCGAGCCGGGTCGCACTGAGCCGGCAACGGTGTCATCGGGCCTTGGCGCCGGACCTGGCCGAGACCGAGGTGGCCGGCGTAGCCGGTTGCGAGGATCGCCGCCCCGGTTGCCGCGCCCAGGTAGCCGAGCAGGCCGAGGCGGGTGAACTGGGCGGCGGGCCCGGTGCCGAGGTGTCCGCCGAGGACGAAGCCGGTGAGCGCGGAGATTGCTTGGAGCACGAGGAACGCCCCGATGCCGGCCAGGAGCCGCCCGCTCCCCTCGGCGACGGTGAGGACCGGGAACCCGACGCTGTAGAAGGTGAAGCCGTAGAGCGCGGCGGCCCCGAGGAGGGCCCTGGCCCCGGGAGGGGGCGGGTCGCCTGGCTCGTCGGGGCCCGGTTCGCTTTGGGGGCCCGGCTCGCCCGTAGGGCGCGAGGAGGGCTCCGGTGGGCCCGGAGCGGCGCGGGGGCGTGGCCCGCCGACATGGGCCCGGGACAGTGAGATGGTGGATACGACCAGCGGGACGGCGGTGGCGAGGAAGATCCAACGGAACGGGACGTGGTCGGACAATGCGACCAGCACGTACACCCCGGCGAGGGCACCGCCGCCGACGTCGAGGCCGTGGAGGAACCCGAAGGCCGCCGAGCGGTGCTCCTCGGCCGGTACCGCCTCGACGAGCATCACCCGTCGGGAAGGTGAACGCAGGTTGCGGGCCCACCACCCGCCGGTGAGCAGACCGATCGCCCAGGCCGGGTTCGCCACCAGAGCGCACAGCGACAGCAGGGGGATCGCGCAGTTGCCGGCGAGGGCCAGCTTGCGGTGCCCGACCCGGTCGCCGATACGGCCTCCGGCGTAGGAGAACAGCGCCCCGCCGCCGTAGCTGAGGGCGCTGGCGAGACCGTACTCCCAGACCGGTTGGTGCAAGCTGAGCACCAAGAACAGCGGGAACCCGGCCAGCACGGCCTGGTAACCGAGATCAGCGAAGAACGAGCCAACTCTTGACTATTCGGTAGCGCAGCCAGGTCCTGGTATCAACCGCTCCGGCCTCGACCGTCACCACCGGTCTCGGCCTCCCGAGCTGGTCACCGCCAGGGGTGCTGGCCCACCGGAGTGGCGGGGACCCGGCCCGGTGGGTGCCATCCCCCGGCATACGACATTGGCGACGGAGCCGCTGTGTGCTCATGAGCCGGCAGGTAGCCTGAGCATCATGAGCGACCCGCATGTCCGCATCTCTGAGGACTTGGCGGAGCGCCTCGCCCTCGAGGCTCGCCACCGCGGCGTCGACCTCGACCAGCTGGTGACCGAGGCGATCCAGACCCACCTGCCGCCGGCAGGCGCGGGCCTCGGCTTTGTCGGCATCGGCCAGGCCAAGCCGGGCTTCTCCGCCCGGGTGGCCGAGGAACGAATGGAAGCCGAGGGGCTCGTCTGACAACCACCGTGGTCGACACCGGCCCATTGGTGGCGGCCGCGCTCGTCGATGATCCCGACCATGAGCGTTGCGCCAGATGGTTCGCCGCGACGCCGGCGACACTTGTCGTA
>JAKABK010000015.1 GCA_021796905.1 Actinomycetes bacterium | reverse complement strand
GACGACCGCAGACGACCACCGCAGCGCCGCTCGCCGCCAACGCCACGGCGGTGGCACGACCGATCCCGGTACCGCCCCCCGAGACCAGGGCGACGGTACCGGCGTTGGCGTCGGGGGCGAGAACCGATCGGGGCGTGCCCGCCACCCTACGGCGCGGGCCACCGCGGGACCAGCGACGCGCGCTCGGGGTCGCTGACGTGCCGAAGATCGTCGACCGCGACCTGCGCCGCGAGGAGGTCGTGGAAGCGACCTGGAGGCTGATGGCCCGGGTCGGGATCGACCGGGTGAGCATCCGCGACATCGCCGCCGAAGCCGGCTGCTCGACAGGCGTGATCAGCCACTATTTCCGCGACAAGGACGACGTCCTGCGCTCGGCGCTGCGCCTCGTGTGGGCCCGGGAGCGCAGCCGGATCGCTTCGCGGACCACCGAGCTGCGCGGGCTCGCTGCGCTCGGCGTCCTCGCCGCGGCGGTCCTGCCGGTCGACGACGAGCAGTCACTGGAGATGGCGGTGTGGGTGAGCTTCTGGAGCCGGGCGTTCGGGGACCCGATCCTCGCCGCGGAGCAGCTGCGCTACTACGACGAGTGGCTGGAGCTACTGCGCCGCCACTTCCGAGAAGCCCGCGACGACGGCGAGATCGCCCCCACGCGAGAACCGTCGCTCGAGGCCCGGCGCTTGGCCGCACTGGTCGACGGGCTCGGCATCCAGGCGATCTTCGAGTCCCGACGGAGCAGCCCCGATGGTCCCGGCCCCGATGTCTGCGGCATCGTCGCCGACCACCTGCAGGGGTTGAGGTCGGACCAAGGTGACATCACGACTGTTGTGTCATAATGTCGACGGTTGCACACCGAGCGGGGAGCGGGGAGCGGGGATGGACTTCAGTCACACACCGAGCCAGACAGAGCTGATCGGCCGGGCTGCCGAGCTGGTCCGGCGGATCATGCCCTACGAGCAGCGCTGCGACGAGCACGAGGGCCTTCCCGACGAGACCCTCTCGGAGCTGGCTTCCCACACCCTCGAGCTGCACCTGAACGCGATCAACATGCCGGCCGAGTGGGGCGGCCAAGGCCTCGGGGTGCTCGACCAGGTCCTGGTCCAAGAGCAGCTCGGACAGCTCACCAACGCCTTGTGGGACGTGGTTTGGCGTCCGGCCAACGCGCTTCGCGCCTGCGACGCCAGCCAGCGCGAACGTTACCTGCTGCCCGCGATACGCGGGGAGCGCAGGGACTGCTACGCGGTCACCGAGGAAGGGGCCGGTTCGGACTTCACCGCCGTCGCGACGACCGCCACCCCCGACGGGGACGGCTACCGGATCTCGGGCAAGAAGTGGTTCGTGACCGTCGGCGACGCCGCCGATTTCCTGGTGGTCCTGGCCGTCGTCGGCCCGGAGCGGGAACCGACACTGTTCCTGGTCGACCGCGACACCCGCGGCGTCGGCATAGACCGAACCCCCCGCTACATGCACGCCTTCGTCTACAAGCACCCGATCTTCTACTTCGACGACGTCGAGGTCGGCCCCGAGGCGGTGCTCGGAGGGGTCGGGGCGGGCGCCGAGCTCACCCGGGAGTGGTTCGTCGAGGAGCGCCTGATGATCGCGGCCCGGGCGGCAGGAGCGGCGGAGCGGGCCCTGCGGGAGGCCACTGCATGGGCCGGGACCCGGGAGCAGTTCGGCCGGGCGCTGATCGACAACCAGATGATCCAGGCGATGCTCGCCGACAGCGCCATGGAGATCGCATCCATGCGGGCGCTCACCTACCAGGTGGCAGCTGAGTGCGACGCCGGGATGCCCCGCAAGCTCGTCCATGCGAAGGCCGCGATGGTGAAGACGGTCGCCTCAGAGGCCGCCGGCAGGGTCGTCGACCGGGCGGTGCAGGTCTTCGGGGGTCGGGGCTACATGCGGGAGTTCCCGGTGGAACGGTTGTACCGTGACATCCGCGTCGACCGGATCTGGGAGGGGACCAGCGAGATCCAACGGCTCATCGTGAGCAACGAGATCTCCAAACGCGGCCTCGAGGGCCTCCTTCACCCCTGGGCTCCCCACCCCGAACTGCCGGGCTCCCCATGACCACCGGAACGGGCACCGGGCGGTCGGTCACCGTAGAGCTCGACGCCGAGGTGGCCGTCGTGACCCTCCGGCGACCGACCAAGCTGAACGCGATCTCGAGCGCAATGGAACGCGACCTCCGCAGCGTTCTGGATGCTCCGGAGGTGACCGGCAGCCGGGCGGTGGTGATAACCGGGGGGGAGCTGGTGTTCTCCGCCGGCGCCGATCTCGACGAGATCGGCGGGCGCTCCCCGGCGGAAGTGCTCGCCTATTACCGGGCGACCGGCGGGGTCTACGAAGCGGTGGCGGACCTCCCGCAGCCGTCGGTCTCGGCCATCGCCGGCTACTGCCTAGGTGGAGGGCTCGAGCTGGCTCTCGCCACCGACTTCCGGATCGCCACCGCCGACGCGATTCTCGGCTTCCCCGAGGTGGGGATCGGGATCATCCCGAGCTCGGGGGGCCTGCTCCGCCTGGTCCGCTCGGTCGGCACCGCCCGGGCCCGGGAGCTGGTCATCGCCCGACCCCGTATCGACGCGACCACCGCCGCTTCGGCCGGGTTGCTCACCGAGGTGGTCCCCGCCGGCACCTCGCCGTTGCCTCGTGCGCTCGGCCTCGCCAAACAGCTCGCCGCCCTACCGCCGCTCGCCGTCGAGCTCGCCGGTCGGGCGATCGACGCCGCCTCGGAGTCGTCACGCGAGGCGGCACTGCTCGTCGAGCGGCTCTGCTACGCCGCTCTCGCCGGCGACGCCCGATCCCCCGGGGCGAAACCTCCGCACGCCGGGCGGTAGCCCGCTGACCGGGGGTCAGCGACGGGGACCGCTCCAGCGGAAGTGGACGAAGACCCGCCCGAAGTTGTCGGAGTCCTTCTCCACCCGGTGGTAGAGCGCCTTGACCTCCTTGCGGTCGAGGTAGCGCAGGACATGCTTCTTGAGCTGCCCGCTGCCCTTGCCCGGGATGATCTCGACCAGAGTGGCCCGCTTGCGGACGGCCTCGTCGATCACCTCCCGCAGGGCCCGGTCGATCTCGTCGCCCCGGTTGTAGATCTCGTGGAGGTCGAGCTTGAGCTTCATCGTCGGAGCGCTACCGACGGCCGAGCCCGGGCCCGCCCGGGCCGGTGACCCCGGACATCGCCGGAGCCACCGGTCGCGCCGGGCAGCGCATGCAGGTCACCGGACCCCGGCGCAGTTCGTCACGAGCAGCCGCTGGTCGTCCCACAGCTCGGGCAGGCGTGGCAGCTGCCGGCTCGTTGCATCTGCACCCCGCACTGGAAACAGTAGGGAGCGTCGGACTGGGCCACATGTGGGCTCGGGCTCACCGGCGGGGGCGCCAGCCGCAACGCCGGCGGGGTGACCACGTCGTCACCGTACTCACGCTCCTCTACCAGCGACAGGTTCGGGGTCGCTGCTTCCTCGACCCCGGGCAGGGTCTGCTGGGTCCGCTCCCCGGTGGTCAGCACCCCGAGCTCGACGCGCTCGTCGTAGGTCAGGTAGTCGACCGCGAGACGCCGGAAGATGTAATCGACCAGTGACTGTGCGATCCGCAGGTCGGGGTCGTCGGTCATGCCCGCCGGCTCGAAGCGCATGTTGGTGAACTTGCGGACATAGGTGGCCAGGGGCACGCCGTGCTGGAGCCCCAGGCTCACCGACACCGCGAATGCGTCCATGATCCCCGCTAGCGTCGAGCCCTGCTTGGCGACCTTCATGAACACCTCCCCGGGCCGCCCGTCCTCGTACTCGCCGACGGTGACGTACCCCTCGCAGTCGGCGACCCGGAAAGCAAACGTCGCCGACCGGCGTCGCCGGGGCATCCGCTCCCGGATCGGTTGCTTGACCACGACGGTCGTCTGGTTCGACAGCGCCTTCTCGAGGTCGGCCACCTTGGCCGCCAGCTCTGCGTCGTGGGCCGCGGCCTCGGAGATCGCCTCCCCCGCCTTCTTGGTCGTCGACAGGGGCTGGGCGACCTTGCAGTTGTCCCGGTAGATCGCGACCGCCTTCAAACCGAGCTGCCAGGCCTCGATGTGGAGCTGCTCCACCTCCTCGACGGTCACCTCTTCGGGGATGTTCACGGTCTTGGAGATCGCCCCGCTGATGAACGGCTGGACGGCGCCCATCATCTTGATGTGGCCCCGGTAGTGGATGGTGTTGTCCCCCATGGAGCAGGCGAACACCGGGAGGTGCTCGGCCGCCAGGTGCGGGGCGCCGAGGATCGACTTGTGCTCGTCGATGTAGGCGCTGATCTCGCCGACCTGGGTCTCGCTGTAACCGAGCCGGACCAGGGCGCGGGGAATGGTCTGGTTGACGATCGACATCGTCCCGCCACCGACCAGCTTCTTGGTCTTCACCAGCCCGAGATCCGGTTCGATCCCGGTCGTGTCGCAGTCCATCAGCAGCCCGATCGTCCCGGTAGGGGCGAGCACGCTCGCCTGCGAGTTGCGGACACCGGCGGTCTCGGCGATCTCGACGGCGTTGTCCCAGGACTCCTGGGCGGCGGAGAGCAGCTCGGGAGGCACCAGCTCCTCGTCGATCTGCGAGGCCGCGTCACGGTGCATGCGCAAGACACCGAGCATCGCATCGCGGTTCTCGGTGAAACCGGCGAACGGCCCCATCCGAGCCGCGGTGCGGGCCGAGGTCGCGTAGGCGTGCCCGGTGAGCAGTGCGGTGATCGACGCCGCCCAGGCCCTCCCCTCATCCGAGTCGTAAGCCAGGCCCTGGGCCATGAGCAGGGCACCGAGGTTGGCGTAGCCGATGCCGAGTTGGCGGAACCTGCGCGCGTTCTCCGCGATCCGCTCGGTCGGGTAGTCGGCGTTGCCGACGATTATCTCCTGGGCGGCGAAGACCACCTCCACTGTCGCCTGGAACCCCTCCACGTCGAAGGTCCCGTCCGCCTCCAGGAACGACAGCAGGTTGAGGCTCGCGAGGTTGCACGCCGAGTTGTCGAGGTGCATGTACTCAGAGCACGGGTTGCTGGCGTTGATCCGGCCCGAGCGCGGGGCGGTGTGCCACTTGTTGATCGTGGTGTCGAACTGGATCCCGGGATCGGCGCACTGCCATGCAGCCTCTGCGATCTCCCGGAACAGGTCGCGGGCCTTGACGGTCTGGAGGACCGACCCGTCGGTGACCGCCCGCAGCTGCCAGTCGCGATCCGCGATGACCGCTTCCATGAACTCGTCGGTGACCCGGACCGAGTTGTTGGCGTTCTGGTACTGCACCGAGTGGCTGTCCTTGCCGTCGAGGTCCATGTCGAAACCAGCGTCTCGCAACGCCCGGGCCTTCCGCTCCTCGATCGCCTTGCACCAGATGAAGTCCTGGATGTCGGGGTGGCCGACATCGAGGATCACCATCTTCGCCGCGCGCCGGGTCTTGCCCCCGCTCTTGATCGTCCCGGCGGAGGCGTCGGCTCCCCGCATGAAGCTGACCGGGCCCGACGCGGTGCCCCCACCCCGCAGCCCCTCCTTGGAGGAGCGGATCCGCGACAGGTTCACCCCTGCCCCGGACCCACCCTTGAAGATGACACCCTCCTCGGTGTACCAGTTGAGGATCGAGTCCATCGAGTCGTCGACCGACAGGATGAAACAGGCCGAGCCCTGCTGGGGGACGCCGGGAACCCCGAGGTTGAACCAGACCGGGGAGTTGAACGCCGCCTTCTGGTGGACGATCGCGTACTTCAGCTCGTCGCTGAAGGCTTGGGCCTCCGCCTCGTCGACGAAGTAGCCGTCCTTGCGCCCCCAAGCGGTGATGGTGTCGACCACCCGGTCGACGACCTGTCGCAGCGACCACTCCCGCTCCGGGGTGCCGAGCGTGCCCCGGAAGTACTTCTGGGCCAGGATGTTGGTGGCGTTCACGCTCCACGACGACGGCACCTCGACGCCGAGCTGCTCGAACGCGACCGCACCGGTCGCCCAGTGGGTGATCCGGGCGTCGCGCCGCTCCCAGGTCACGGTCTCGTAGGGGTCCTGCCCACTGGTGGTGAACATCCGGCGGACGCCGATACCCGTGCGCTCCGGGGCCATAGCCATCGTCTCGATCTCCCTCGTCCTCGCCTGCACCCGAGCCGCCCGGTCGGACCGCTCGTCGCTGCCCGTTGTCCCCTCGTCGGGACCGCCACCGACTGGACCACAACCGGTGGTGGTCGGTGTTGGTCTCCGGCCTCGGGGACCACAAGATGCAGCTCAGTAATTACAGCACTGTTCTCCTGCCGTGTCAACGGCGGATCGAGCTCCCGCCCAGCAGCATCGTCGAGCCGGGGAGCCGGCCCCGGGGGCACGTCCCGTGGAGCGGGACCGCACCCGACCCCGGCCACGGTGACGAAATGGACGCTTCGGGACGTTTGCCCCCGAGCTGGACGGGTATGGTTCGTTCTGCCGCCGAAGCTGCCCCCTCGGCGGCCCGCTCCGGTGCGGCCTCTCCTGTCCCCGCCCCTTCGACGGGGAGGCTGCGCCGGGGCACCCCAGCTCCCCCCGGGTAGGGTCCTCACCGGACCTACGATAGGGGCCATGACGAGCTTCGCCCGAGGTGAGCGGGTCGCCTTGTGCGATCTGTTCGACCGAGTGGGACCTGACTCCCCGACCCTCTGCGAGGGGTGGTCCACCCGCCACCTCGCCGCCCACCTGATCATCCGTGAGGGTCGACCCGACGCCGCGCTCGGCATCGTCGTCCCGCCGCTCGCCCAGAGGACCGAGAGGATCCTCGGCGAGGTCGCTGGCCGAGCGTGGAGCGATCTGGTAGGAGCCGTGCGCAGCGGGCCTCCGCGGGTACTGCGACCGGTGGACGAGGTGATGAACACCGTCGAGTACTTCGTGCACCACGAGGACGTCCGTCGGGCGGTACCCGACTTCGCGCCGCGCCAGCTCGACCCGGCGCTCGAGGACGCCCTGTGGCGTCGGCTCCGGACCACCTCCCGGCTGATTTTCCGTCGCGCCGGGGTGAGCGTCGAGCTCGAGGCACCCGGCCGGGGACAGGTGCGGGCCGGGTCCGGCACCGAGACCGTCCGGGTGATCGGCGCACCCTCCGAGCTGGTGCTGTTCGGTTTCGGTCGCGGCTCGCACGCCAAGGTCGACCTCGACGGGACCGAGGCGGCGACGACCCGTCTGAGGAGCGCCTCGCTCGGTCTCTGACCGAGCCATCCGCGCTGCCCGACCGGGCCTACGAGGCTTCCCGGCGGGCTCTAGGAGCTGGTGCTCGGGTGCAGCGCCCGGGCTCCGCGCAACACCAGCTCGCTCCAACGGTGATCGACGATCCGGGCGACGGCGGCGAGCTGGCGGCGTTCCCGCGCCCGCAACGGGCGGCCCCTCCGACCGAGCACCACGACCAGCTCCGCGGAAGTGAGGTCTGCCCACGCCACGTCGTCGGGGCCGCTGCCGCCCACCTCGGGTGCTACCGACAGCCGGCTCCCGGCGACGAAGGCGGCCAGCCACGGCGCCGGCGGGACCGCGCCGACCCTCGACAGCGGGGTCGGTCCCGCCAGGTCGACCACCGTCGCCCACTGCGCGGTGAAGTCGCGCATCGCCCGGCGGGCGAGAGCGTCGAGCAGATCGGGCACGCTCGTCTGGGTCAGGAGCACCGCGGCGGTCTCCAAGGCGTCGAGACGGGGATCGACGGGCTCCTCGGGGACCGGGCTCACGTCCTCGACGTCGACGCCGTCGACCTGGGCGATCTCGGCCACGAGAAGCGAGACGAGCCCGTCGTCGGGTAGTTCGACGATCAGCTCGTCGATCGCCCTCCCGGCTCCCCGCTCCAGGATGTCGATACCGGTCAGGTCGCCGCGGACCGCCCCGATCCTCGAAGCGACCGCCCCGAGGGCACCGGGCCGGTCGGGCATCCACACTCGCACGACGTAGCTGGGCACCGACGCCAAACTAGACCGAGCGGGGTGAACCGACGGTTACAGCATGGATAAGGGCGTGTTTCGCCCGCCCGGGTCACCCGAGCTTGGTGAGGGTCCGGCGCAGGTTGCGGACCGCCTGGTTGATCCGCTGCTCGTTCTCGATCAGGGCGAAGCGCACGAAGCCTTCACCACCGGCGCCGAAACCAACCCCGGGGGAGGTAGCGACCTCGGCTTCGACGACCAGGTGCTCGGCGAAACCGAGCGATCCCATCTCCCGGTACGCCTCGGGTATCGGCGCCCAGACGAACATCGTCCCCTTGGGGCGCTCGACCGGCCAACCGATCCGCTCGAGACCGTCGCAGAGCGTGTCGCGCCGGGACCGGTAGATCGAGTTGACCTCGAGTGGATAGTCGGACGCCTCGTTCATCGCCACGATCGACGCGATCTGGATCGGCTGGAAGGCCCCGTAGTCGAGGTAGCTCTTGAGCTTGGTCAGGGCGGCGACGATCTCGGCGTTGCCGACGAGGAACGCCACCCTCCACCCTGCCATCGAGAAGCTCTTGGTGAGGGTGTACAACTCGACGGCTACGTCCTTGGCGCCTGGCACCTCGAGGACCGAAGGGGGCCGGTGCCCGTCGAAGGCGGTCTCCGCGTAGGCGAAGTCGTGGACCAGGACCACCTCTTGGTCCCGGGCGAAGTCCACCAACCGTCCCATCCATTCGAGGTCGACGCACTCGGTGGTCGGGTTGTGCGGGAAGCTGAAGACGATCACCCGTGGCCGGGGCCAGGTGCGCTCCCAGCTGTCCATCAGGTTGGCGAAGAAGTCCTGCTGCGGGCCGAGGCGGACCTGCTGCACGTCGGCGCCGGCGAACAACGGCGCGTAGATGTGGATCGGGTAGCTCGGCGTCGGCACCAGCGCCGTGTCGCCCGGCCCCACGAGGGTCCACATGAGATGCGAGAGCCCTTCCTTGGCCCCGATGGTGGTCACCACCTCCCGGTCCGGGTCGAGCTCGACGCCGAAACGCCGGCGGTACAGATCGGCGGCCGCTACACGCAGCCGGGGGATGCCCCGTGACGCCGAGTAGCGGTGGTTGCGGGGGTTGCGGGCCGCCTCGGCGAGCTTCGAGACCGCTACGTCGGGGCTCGGGATGTCCGGGTTGCCGAAGCCCATGTCGACCACGTCCCGACCGGCGCGGCGCGCCTCGTCGCGCAGCTGGTTGATCACAGCGAACACATACGGTGGCAACCCGTTGATCCGTCGGAACTCCATCCGCCGACGCTAGCTCCCGGAGCCGGCGAGCAGGGCCGCGCCGACCGCTCCGGCGGAGGGGCCCAGGGCGGCGGGCACTATTCGGACGTCCCGCTGGCTGCCGGCTTCGACCAGCTGGCCGAACGCCTCCCGGAGCGGCCCGAAGAGCACCTCACCGGCTGCGACCAGGCCACCGCCGATGACCATCACCTCCGGGTCGAGGGCGTTGGCCAGGTTCGCCAGGCCGAGAGCCAGCCACCACGCCAGCTCGGCGAGCACCTCCCGGGAGCCGGGATCGCCGGCGGTGGCCGCCGCGGTGACGTGCTCGCCGCGCACCGCCTCGGGGTCACCGCCTGCCAGGGCCACCAGCGTCGGCGCCCGCCCGGCCTGGGCGGCCTCCCGGCCGAGACGGCCGAGGCCGTCACCGGACGCGAAACGCTCCCAGCAGCCGCGCTGTCCGCACGGGCAGGGCGGGCCGTGCGGGTCGACGACCATGTGGCCCCACTCCCCGGCGAAGCGCCGGGCGCCCTCCAGCAGACGACCGCCGGCGACGATCCCGCCACCGATACCGGTACCCAGGGTGACCATCACCAGCTCGCTCGACCCGCGACCGGCGCCGCGGCGAAGCTCGGCCCAGGCGGCTGCGGTGGCGTCGTTGCCGACCCAGACCTCCTCTCCGTAGGCGGCGGCCAGCTCGGCAGCGAGGCGGGTGCCGACCAGGCCGGGGAGGTGGGCGGAGAAGCGGACCGTGCCCGACCCGTCGACCAGGCCCGGGAACCCGGCTCCGACCGCCACGGGCGCGACGCCGCCCGCGGCCGCGTCGACAACCGACCGGACCGCCTCCAGCAGGTCGGCGGGACGGCTAGGGGTAGCCACCCGGTGGACGACGCCGGGCTCGCCGTCGACGAGCGCGAGGATCTTGGTGCCACCGATGTCCACCCCGACCACCGGCCCCGCAGAGGGCGCGTCGGGTCCCGCAGCGCCCGCCGCCGACGGGCCGGGCGCGCTCAGAGCCGCCCCCGGAGCCGGCGCATCCCGGCGAGCCACGCGTTGCGGTCCGCCACCTTGGCGGCCTCGTAGCCGCGAACTTGGGGGTGGGGGGTGATGAGGAACTCCCCCGACCGCAGCGCGGCGACCACCGCCTCGGCGACCTCGCCGGGCTCGAGGATCGCTCCGGCGGCCTCCAGCTCCCGCCGGGCACGCTCGTCGCTGCCGGCGACCATCGGGGTTCGGACCGCCTGTGGGGCGAGGCAGTGGACCGACACCCCCCGGTCGCCGTACTCGACAGCGAGCCACTCCGCCAGCGCCACCGAGGCATGCTTGGTCACCGTGTAGGGCGCGGATCGCATCATCATGAGCAGCCCGGCCGCCGACGCGGTGACGACGAAGTGCCCACCGCCGCGCTCGGCCATAGCGGGCAGGACCGCGCGGGCGGCGTGGACGTGAGCCATGGTGTGCAGCGACCAGCACCGCTCCCAGTCGGCGTCGTCACCGAGACCCATGCCGGCGGCGATCCCGGCGTTCGAGCAGTACACCCCGATCGGGCCCAGCTCGGCCTCGACACCCCCCACCGCAGCGCCGAGCGCGTCGGGATCGGTCACGTCCAGCCCGACGTGGACGGCTCCGGGGCCGGTGGTGCCGGGAAGGTCGAAGGTCGCGACCGCTGCGCCGTCGGCCGCGAAACGCTCGGCGAGCGCTCGACCGATCCCGCTCGCGCCGCCGGTCACGACGACGGCCCCCCACATCGTGGCTGCGTCCATCCACCGACCCTACGCCACGCTCACCCGGTGCTCGGGTCCGATGCGCACCCGAGGTGGTAGAGGGCGACCGCCGCGGCGGTGGCGACGTTCAACGAGTCGGCTCCTCCCGACATCGGGATCCGGGCCCGTTCCCCGACTGCGCCGAGCGCGGCCGCTGACAGCCCCGGGCCCTCCGCACCGACCAGCAGCGCGACCCGCCCCCCGGTCGGCAGCGAACGCAACGGGGCGGCCCCCGGGTCGGGGGTGAGGGCCACGACCCGCCAGCCGGCGTCGCCGAGCACGGCGAGGTCACCGGGCCAGTCCCGGCTGCGGGCCCACGCCACGGCGAGGACGTGACCGAGGCTGACCCGGACGCTGCGCCGGTACAGCGGATCGGCACAGGTCGGGTCCAGCAGCACCCCGCCGGCACCGAGCGCGGCGGCGTTGCGGAACAAGCTCCCGAGGTTCTCGTGATCGTTCAGTCCCTCGGCCACGATCAGCGGGCCGCTCACCCCGGCCAGTACCTCGACGGGCGCCGGCGGGAGGCGGCGGCCGAGGGCGACCACCCCCCGGTGCAGGTCGAATCCGACCGTCCCCCGGAGAACCTCCCGGGAGGCGACATAGACGACCGCGCCCCGGGACGCGACCGCTCGGACCAGGTCCGGGAAGGCGTCGGCTCTCCCCTCCGCCAACAGCAACGACACGATCGGGTAGGCGGAGCGGACCAGGCGCCTGACCGCCAGGTGCCCCTCGGCTACGAACACCGCACCTGCCTGCTCGAGGCCCCGGCGCAGCACGGCGTCCCGCAACTCCCGGTAGGCGGCGACGCGGGGGTCGTCGGGGTCCTCGACACGGATCGGGCCGGCAACCGGTTCAGGACCAGGCCGGCTCAGGATCCAAGCCCCCTCGGGACCGGTGCTGCTCGGGATCGAGGCCGGCTCGGTACCGGTGCTGCTCGGGATCAGTGCGGCTCGGGATCAGTGCGGCTCGGCGAGCGGGCGGCCGGCCGCCTCGACCCGGGCCTTGAGCTCGCGCAGCGCGGTGCCTGTGATCCGCCCCTCGGCCCGGCGCTTCACGAAACCGGGCAGCGGCACCTTCAGCTCGACCACCAGGTCGTAGCGGATCTCGGTCGCACCCTCCCCGGCGGGCTCGAGGATGTAGGTGCCGTCGAGCCGGCGGGTCAGGTCCCCGTCGACCTGCACCCACGTCAGCTCGCCGGGTGCCCCGGAGTAGTCGTAGAGCAGGGTGTAAGAGGTGCTGCGACCGAACGCGGCGGCCCGGAAGGTGACCCGGGTCGCCCGTCCCTGCTCGTCGCGCTGGGCGACGTCGACCGCTTTTATGTCCGCGGCCCACTGCGGGTAGGACTCGAAATCGGTCAGCACCGCGAAGCAGTGCTCGGGGGTCCCGCCGATGACCATCCGCTCGGTGACCTCGTCGTGCACGACCGCTCCTTCCCGCGTCCCGGCACTGCAAGGTACCGAACCCGGAGCCGTCGCCGGCGTCGGCGCCGTCCAGACCGCCTCCCGGGCTCCGGGACTGTCCCGGGCCCGGGCGGCTGGCGGGGCACCCCGTCGGTCCCGCTCAACGCTCCAGTGCGGTCAGCGCCTCCCCGAGCCGGCCCGCGAGCACGTCGTAGGAGAACTCCCGCTCCACCCGGGCGCGAGCCGCCCGGCCCTCCTCACGGGCCCGCTCGGGGTCGTCGATCAGCTCCTCCACCGCCGCCGCCAGCACCCTGGGGTCCTCCGGGCGGTCCACGACCGTGCCGGTCTCGCCGTCGAGCACCGCTTCGGCCGCCCCGCCGCTCGCGCCGGCGATCGCCGGCACCCCGGAGGCTGCCGCCTCCAAGAAGATGATCCCGAACCCTTCCTGCTCCAGACCGGCCCAACGGTTGCGGCAGCACAGCACGAACACGTCGGCGGAGGCGTAGAGCCCCGGGAGGTCGGCTTCGGCGACCCACCCGAGCATCCGGACCGGGGCGCCGGTGCGCTCGACGAGGCGCCGCAGCCGTCCCTCGTCGCGCCCGGTACCGCCGATCGCCACCTGCAGCTCGGGGTGCCGGGGCGCGAGCAGGCCGGCCGCGGCGATCAGGGTGTCCATCCCCTTGCGGGGGACCAGGCGGCTGACGCTCACCACCAGTCGGGCACCAGGATCGAGCCCGAGCCGGAGGCGCATCGCCGCCCGTTCGATCGTCGGGAGCGGCGAGAAACGGGCGAGGTCCACACCGGGCGGGATGTTGGCCACCGGCGGTAGGGCACCCGGTCCCGCAACCCTCCTGGCCTCCGCCTCGGGGTAGGAGCCGGCGGCGATTATCAGCGACGCGTGCCCGAGGACCCGGCCGAGCAACGAGCGGCTCGCCGGCAACCTGCCCGGTACCGCCACCTCGGCTCCGTGCAGGACAGTGGCGTAGGGCAGGCCGAGGCCGGGGGCGATCAACCCGAGCGGCAGGGCCGGGTCGACCACCACCGCCTCGGCACCCACCTCCCGGGCGAGGGAACGGACCCGGTGGGCGAGCAGCGGGTTGGGCAGGAGCACCGGCTCGTGACTGCGGACCACCCGGAACGGCTGCTCGGCGTCGAAGCGGGCGGCGCGGGCGTGGGGGGTGGTGAGCACGACCACCTCGTCGGGCGGCAACCGACGCCACAGCTCCCACAGGTAGGACTGGATGCCGCCGGTCTTGGGAGGGAAGTCGTTGGTGACGAGCAGATGGCGCACGCTCAGCACCCCGGCGGGCTGGGGGCGACTGGTGGGTCGCCGCCACCGGCATCCCCGGGGGGGGCCTCCACGAAGGCGAGCTGGGCCGACAATGGGCTGCCGGGGCTCAACCGACCCTCCGCCAGATCGGCGGTCCACTCCGCCCGGACCTCCTTGTGCCCGTCGCTGAAGCTGAGCTGGACCGTCCACTGGTCGCCCTGCAGGTGCGACGCCGACCAGTGCCCGGCGAGCTCGACGCGGTCGACCCCGAAGCCCCGGCGCGCCAGGTTGCGCGCGACCGCCTCCGCCAGCGGGAGGACCGACACCGCTCCTGTCGTGCTGACCGAGCGCAGGGACACGGCCCGCCCCAGCGCCGCCCGCCGTTCGGCGAATATCGGCCCGGCGAAACGTTCGACCCACTCGGTCTCCACCCCGGCCTCGTCTGCGACCTCCTCGACGGTCCGCCCCTGACGGAGCCGGGCCTGGATCTCCCTCGGGCTGAGAGCGCCGCGGTAACCGCCACCGGTGCGGACCAGCTCGTCGAAGGTCGCAGCTCGCGGCGACGGCGGCCCCGGGACAGGACCGCCGCGGGTGCCCCCGAGGTTCCGCTCCGGGCCGAGCGCGACCTCACCGGCACCGTCGTCCCCGCCGGGCCCGCCTGTATCACCACCGGCCCCGTCGACCTCACCGGCCCCGTCGGGCCCTTCGGCGTGCTCGGTGGCCCGGGCCAGAGCCCGGGCCACCTGCCGGGCGAGCCCCTCGTCGACCCTGACCCAGAAGCGGCCGCCCCGAC
>JAKABK010000398.1 GCA_021796905.1 Actinomycetes bacterium | reverse complement strand
GCGGTTCTTGGTCGTCACGCCGGGGATCACCATCCGGGACCGCCTCGGGGTGCTGCACCCCGAACGGGAGGACAGCTACTACCGCGAACGGGACCTGGTCCCCGCCGACCTGTGGGAGGCGCTGGGAGCCGCGCAGGTCGAGATCGTCAACTACCACACCTTCCTGCCCCGCGACGCCAAAGAGATCCAGGGGGTCGCGGCGACCACCCGCAAGCTGCTGCGCGGCGGCCGTCCGGGCCTGGCAGACGCTTTCACCGAGACCCCGGACATGGTCGCCGCCCGGGTCCTGCGGGCGTTCGGGGCCGGCAAAGGGGAGGTGGTGGTGTTCAACGACGAGGCGCATCACTGCTACCAGGACAAGCTCGCCGAGCACCCCGACGACGGGGCCGACCGAGAGGACCAGGAGCGCAACCGGGACGCCCGGGTGTGGTTCCGGGGCCTGCTCGACCTGCGCCGCAAGGCGGGGATCAAAACGGTCTACGACCTGTCGGCCACCCCCTACTACCTGAAGGGGTCGGGCTACAACGAGGGGTTCATCTTCCCCTGGGTGGTGAGCGACTTCTCGTTGATGGACGCCATCGAGTCCGGTGTGGTGAAGATCCCGCGCATCCCCGTCGACGACGACGCCGCCGGCAAGGAGGTCACCTACCTGCGCCTGTGGGACCACATCGACCCGCCCCTACCCAAACGGCGCCTCCCGAAAGGCACCGACCTCGGCTCGCAGGGCTGGGTGATGCCCGCCACCCTCGAAGGGGCGCTGCGCAGCCTGTACCGCAGCTACCAGGCCAGCTGGGACCGCTACGAGGTGGAGCTGGCCGCTCTCGGTGAGCCGCCCCCGGTGATGATCGTCGTCTGCCCCAACACGGTGGTCTCCAAGCTCGTCTTCGACTGGATCGCCGGGCGGGAGCTCACCTTGCCCGACGGCAGCCAACGCCTCGCCGAGGGGAACCTGGCGTTGCTCAGCAACGTGACCGACGGCGCATGGACGCCCCGGATGCGCACGATGCTGGTCGACTCGGCGCGGCTGGAGTCCGGCGACCCGCTCGGCGGGGACTTCCTCGCCGACGCCGCGGTCGAGGTGGCGGCGTTCAAGGCTGAGTACCGGCTGCGCAACCCGGGCGCGGACGTCGACAAGTTGACCGACGCCGACCTGTTGCGCGAGGCGATGAACACGGTCGGCAAGCGCGACAAGCTCGGCGAGCAGATCCGCTGTGTCGTGTCGGTGGCGATGCTCACCGAGGGCTGGGACGCCAACACCGTCACCCACATCCTCGGGATACGACCGTTCCGCAGCCAACTGCTCTGCGAGCAGGTGATCGGGCGGGGACTGCGCCGGCGCAGCTACGCCGTCGACCCTGACACCGGACGGTTCGCGCCCGAGTACGCCGAGGTCTACGGCGTGCCGTTCGCGTTCATCCCCGGCGACCACCAGATCCCCAAGGCCAAGGACCCGAGGCCGGCGGTCGAGGTGCGGGCCGTCGACGACCGCTGGCAGCTGGCGATCCGCTTTCCCAAGCTCACCGGCTACCGGGTCGAGTACCCCGACGCCCCCCTTCACGCCGACTTCGACGGGTCGAGCCGGCTCCACCTCGAGGCTGCCGACGTCGCCCTGTGGGTCGAGCACCGGGGGGTCGTCGGCGCCGGCGAGGAGGTCGACCTGGCCGACATTCGCGCCGCCAGGCCCCAACAGGTCGCCTACCAGATCGCCAAGGTCTTGGCCGAGCGGGAGGAGTTCTTCGCCGCCTACGACCAGGCCGAGCGCCCCTGGCTGTTCCCCCAGCTGGTCGGCATCGCCCGGCGCTGGCTCGACTGCTGCGTCACCACCGCCGCCGATGTGACCGTCGGCTACCTCCTGCTCGCCCAGGCCCGGTCGGTGGCCGCCGAGCGGGTGTTCCGCTCCATCGTGCATCAGCAGGCCAACCGCCCGATGCTCCTGCAACCGGTCTTCAACCACTTCGACATCGAAGGCTCCACCGACGACGTGCGCTTCACCACCCGCAAGGTGGTCATGGACCCGCCGCCGACCAAGTCGCACCTCAACCACGTGGTCCTCGACGGGCTGCGGGGCAACTCCTGGGAGGAAGCCCTCGCCCAGCTGCTGGAATCGGACGACCGGGTCGCCGCCTACGTCAAGAACGAGCGGCTCGGCTTCACCATCCCCTACACCCACCAAGGCCGCTCCCACGATTACGTCCCCGATTTCCTCGTGCGCCTGGTCGCCGAGCCCGGTGATGTGGAGCGCACCCTGATCGTCGAGGTGTCCGGTTCACGCAAGTCCCCCGGACCCACCGAAGCCAAGGCTGAGACGGCCCGCAACCAGTGGTGCGCGGCGGTCAACAACGACGGCAGCTACGGCCGGTGGGGCTACGTTCAGGTCCGCAATCCGGCCCACGAAGCCGGGCTGCTCGACGCCGCCATCGACGCCCTCTACCGGGACCATCCGATCATCGGCCTCCCTGCCTGACAAGGACCGCCATGCCCGCACGCAAGCGCACCACCGCCGGCTCCACACCGGTCGAGTGGCGCCGCAGCGTGGTGCGCGGATGCTCGATGTGGAACAGACGATGCTGAGCCATACGAGCCACCCGCAAATCACTGTCACCCAACAGCACTTTCAAGATGTTTACAGGACATTGGGGGTGGGCGGCCA
>JAKABK010000397.1 GCA_021796905.1 Actinomycetes bacterium | reverse complement strand
GTCGCGCTCCTCGGCTAGCTCGGCGGCCGAAGCGTCGATCCGGGCCCGGCTGAACGGGTCGATGTCGAGACCCTGGACGATCGACCAGGAGCCGCCCTCGCAGGTGACCGGGAAGCTCGAGACCAATCCCTCGGGCACCCCGTAGGAGCCGTCCGAGACCACCGCCATCGACACCCAGCCCCGATCCCCGGTGCCTAGGACCCAGTCGTGGACATGGTCGATGGCGGCGCTGGCCGCCGACGCTGCGCTCGAAGCGCCGCGCGCCTCGATGATCGCCGCTCCGCGCTGCTGCACGGTCGGGATGAACTGCTGCTCGACCCACTCCTGGTCCGAGATGACCTCGGTCGCCGGTCGACCGGAGACCTTGGCGTGGAACAGGTCGGGGTACTGGGTGGCGGAGTGGTTCCCCCAGATCACCAGGTCCCGGACCTCGGTGACGCCGACACCGGCCTTGGCGGCGACCTGGGCGCGCGCCCGGTTCTGGTCGAGGCGGGTCATCGCGGTGAACTGCTCGGCGGGGATCCCCGCCGCGTTGGCCCGGGCGATGAGAGCGTTGGTGTTGGCCGGGTTCCCGACCACCAGGACCTTGACCCCTCTGGCGGCGCCGGCTGCGAGCGCCCGGCCCTGGCGGGTGAAGATCGCCCCGTTGGCCTCGAGCAGGTCCTTGCGCTCCATCCCCTTGGAGCGGGGTCGGGCCCCGACGAGGAGGGCGACGTCGGCGTCCCCGAAGGCCACGTCGGGATCGTCGCTGGTGGTGACCCCCGCGAGGAGCGGGAACGCGCAGTCGTCCAGCTCCATCACCACCCCGCGTAGCGCTCCGAGGGCCGGGGTCACCTCGAGCAGCTGCAGGACGACGGGTTGGTCGTCACCGAGCATCTCTCCGCTCGCGATTCGGAACAACAAGCTGTAGCCGATCTGGCCGGCGGCTCCGGTGACAGCGACGCGTACTGGTGATACGGGCATGCAGCCAGCCTCCTGGGGGTCGATCGGGCTGTTCGCAACCCTACGCCGGGCGGGCACAGAGCGGCCAGACGCCAGCCCCGCCGGCCCGCCGCCGGCCCCGCCGCTACGGGCGGGGACCGAGCGTCGGCGGCACCCGGGACGGCCGGTCCGCCCGGCCGGGGGGACGGACCGCGGGACGCTCCTCCAGGGCGGCGAGGACCTCCTCGACCGCCCGGGTGAGCTGCGGGTCCCTGCCGGCCGCCCAGTCCTGGGGGGTGATCTCCACTTCGATGTCGGGGTCGACGCCGTGGTTCTCGACCGACCACCCGGGACCGCCCTCGAAGAAGTAGGCGTAGCGCGGCTGGGTCACGACGGTCCCGTCGGCCAGCGAGTAGCGCATGTCGATACCGACCACCCCTCCCCAGGTGCGGGTACCGATCAACGGGCCGAGACCCCGCTGACGGAAACCGGCGGCGACGATGTCACCGTCGGAGCCGGCGTACTGGTCGATGAGCGCGACCATCGGGCCCCGGGGGGCGTCCAACGGGTAGGTCTCGGCCTCGAAGCCCCGCGGGTTCTCCCAGGCGGTCACCCTCCCGGCGAGGCGCTCGAGGACCAGCTGCGAGATGTTGCCACCCCGGTTGTGGCGGAAGTCGACGACGAGGGCGTCCAGGCGAGTCTCGATCCGCAGGTCGCGGTTCAGCTCCGCCCAGCCGCTAGCGACCATGTCGGGCACGTGCAGGTAACCGACCCGACCGCCCGAGCGCTCGCGCACCGCGGCCCGACGCGACGCCACCCAGGCGTGGTAGCGCAACCGACGCTCGTCGGCGAGGGCTCGGACCACGACCCGCCGGCGGCCGCCGGTGCTGTCACGCACGCCGAGCTCGACCAGCTTGCCGGCGGCACCGACCAGCAGTGGTGCGGGCCCGGCGCCGGCGTCGACCGGGCGACCGTCGACCGTCTCGATCACCTCCCCGACGCCCACCCCGGCCGCGTCGAGCGGGCTGCGCGCCACAGGCACCGACGGTTCGGACGCGGGGATCGCCGCGACCCGCCAACCGCCGTCGGACGCCTCGAGGTCGGCGCCGAGGTGCCCGAGGCGCGGCCGTTCGGGCGGCTCGCCGGCCCGGTTCCACACGTAGGCGTGCGAGGTGCCCATCTCGCCGTGCAGCTCCCAGATCAAGTCGTGCAGCTCGTCACGGGTCGCGACCCGCTCCGCCAGGGGCCGGTAGCGGGCGACGACCGCGTCCCAGTCGACCCCGGCCATGTCCTCGGCCCAGTAGTGGCGCCGCATCAGCCGTGCCGCCTCGGAGTACATCTGTACCGCCTCGGCGGGCGGGTCTACGGTGACCCTAACCCGGGAGAGGTCGATCTCGAGGCGGGAGCCTTCCTCTCCCGCGGCGGGCTCACGGTCGGCTGGGACCACGGTGAGCGACGAGCCGGTGCGGACCACCAGCGCCCGACCGCCGGAGGTGACCTCGACGTCGTCGGCGGCGTCGAGGAGGGTGACGACCTTCCCGGTCGCGAGGTCGAGATGCTCGAGGCGGGCCCGGGCCGGCTCGGCGCCCGGCTCGCCGATCGCGTCCCCGAGCTCCCCCTCGCCCGGCAGGACCCGCCAGACCAGCCCGCCGGCGGTGGCCCGCAGGTCGGTGTGACGGCCAGCGGCGACCGGCAGCTCGACCAGGCGCTCGGCGAGACCGGGAACCTCGACGGCCACCACC
>JAKABK010000396.1 GCA_021796905.1 Actinomycetes bacterium | reverse complement strand
GGCGTAGACCAGCAACGAGTGCAGCTCCGCCTCGACCCTCGTCCCGGGAGGCAACCCGAGGTCGTTGCCGACGGCGTCGAGAACGGACCGGAGGGCCGGCGCCCAGCGCGCCTGGTCGATCACGACCCGCTCGAGGGGGACCTCCCAGGTGTCGCGCACCTCCCGGTCGAGCAGGGTCTGCTCGCCCCGACCGTGCAGCGCCGGGGTCCCGACTGCGCACAACGCCTCCGCCTGCCGCTCCGAGACCGGGAAGCGGACCCGGCCGACACCGCCGACCTCGATCCGCAAGTGCTCGGCTGGCACGACCCGCTTGGAGGCGAACGTCCCCGGCCGCGCGGAGCGGCCGAGGCGCTGGGCGAGCTCGTCGCGCGCCGGGCTCAAAGGGGACCCCGGGACCTGGCGGTGGCCGGGCGGGACGGCACGATCATCGGACCTCGACGGTAGCCGAGCCCCGCGACGCCGTCACCGTCCAGCCCCGGGCGCCAGACTGGCCCGGTGCCCGGGACCCCCCCAGCGCGCCGAGCCCTGCTCGGCGACGGACTGGCCCTCGCGACCTTCGTGGCGCTCGGACTGCCCGACGGGATGCTCGGCACCGCCTGGCCGTCGATGCGCACCGCCCTCCGGGCCCCCGTCGGGGACCTCGGCCTGGTGCTGCTCGCCGCCACCGCCGGGTCGGTGGCGGTGACGGTCTTCGTCGGGGCGCTGGTCCGGCGGGTGGCGATCGGACCGCTGCTATCGGTGGGCCTCGCCGTCGGTGCCGCCGGGGCCGTCGGTTTCGTGCTGGCGCCGGGGTTCGGGGCGCTCGCCGGGACCGCGGTGCTCTTCGGGCTCTCCGCCGGCACCGTCGACGGCGGCCTCAACACCGTCGTCGGCCTGTCCGGGCGGACCCGGATGCTCAACTTGTTGCACGGTGCCTACGGGGTCGGCACGTCCATCGGACCGCTGGTGGTGACCGCCGCGGTCGTGACCGGCTCGTGGCGCCCCGCCTACCTGGTGCTCCTCGCTGTCGACGTGTCGATCGGGTCGCTGTGGCTCGTGTCGCGCCGGGCGCTGCGCAACCCCCGGCCCGACAGGACCTTCGCCGCCGTGACCGACGACGACCGACCGGCGCCGGCACGCTCCCGGCGGGGAGCGGTCACCGCGGGGATCGTGGTGTTCTTCTTCTACACCGGTCTGGAGGTCGGCGCCGGCCAGTGGGAGACGACCTACGACCGGCTCCACCTCCACCTCTCGGCACCCGAAGCGGGGCTCGCGACCTTCGGGTACTGGGGGGCGCTCACCGCGGTGCGCATCGGCCTGGCCCTCACCCCCCGCCCTCCCCGCCAGCAGACGGTGGTGCGCACCGGAGTGGCCGTCGCCGTGGCCGCCACCGCAGTGATCTGGTGGCAACCGGGCACCGCGGCAACCCTTACCGCCTTCGTGGTGCTCGGCGGTGCCCTGGCCGGGATCTTCCCGGCGCTGATCGCCCTCACCCCGGCCCGCCTCGGCGAAGAGCGCGCTGGCCACGCGATCGCGTGGCAGGTCGGAGCGGCCGCGGCGGGCGGCGCGGGGCTCTCGGCGCTCATCGGCGCGTCGATCGCCGGCTTCGGCCTCTGGGTGCTCGGACCGGCTCTCGCCGTCCTCGCCGTGACGCTCGCCCTGGCCGAGACCGCCTTGGACCGGGTCGCCCCCGCCCACGGGGGATAGGATGAACCGCGTAGGGCTGCCACGAGGGGTACCCGCACGACCGGAGGCTGCGTCGCAGCTCCCGTGGTCCTTCGCGCGAGAAATCGGGAACGCGACAGCTACCATGGGCGTTGTAGAGAGGTGGCGGGTAACGATGCCTGCCCGTAGGTCCGGAGCAGGCATGGCACCAGCGCACCGTAGGAACATGGGTCGTCCCGCCGCTCCCAGACGGAAGCGCCTCGGGACCGTCGGAGGCTCCGCAGTCGCAGCGGTCGGCCTGATCGTCGGTCTGGCCTCTTGCGGGTCGGTCCTGACCCCGGGGGCCAGCTCGCCCAGGTCGACCAGCGGCCGGTCCGCGAGCAACGCCAGGACCACCGCACGCTCGGGCAAGTCGACCACCACCACCTCGACGACCACCCCCCGGCCCCTCACGGTGGCTGCGGTACGACCCAGCCCGTCGCGCTCACTACCCACCGACGCGACGATCACCATCAAGTTCTCGGCGCCGCTCGCCGCGCCGGTGCACCCGAGCATCGAACCGACCGTCGCCGGTCGCTGGACCCAGTCGGGATCCGCCCTCACGTTCCACCCGAGCGGTGGCTACGTACCCTCCACCCGGGTCGTGGTCACCGTCCCCCGGGGCGTGAAAGGCGTCGAGGACGGACGGACCGTGTCGTTGGCCGCCAGCTACGAGCTGAGCTACCACGTCGAGCTCGGATCCTGGCTGAGGCTGCAGGAACTGCTCAGCGAGCTGCACTACCTCCCATTCGACTTCCACCCCTCTGGATCGACGGCCGCGACCGCGGCTGCTTTCTACAGCGCCTCGTCGTCGACCACCGCACCGGCGACGACGACCACCACGGCCCGGGCGACCACCACCACCGCACCAGCGACGACCACCACCACGGCCCGGGCGACCACCACCACCGCACCAGCGACGACCACCACCACCGCCCCGGCGACCACCACCACCGCCCCGGCGCCGGCGGCCGCCACCCC
>JAKABK010000395.1 GCA_021796905.1 Actinomycetes bacterium | reverse complement strand
GCCCCGCATGCCGAGCTTCTTCTCGAGCTTGCCGAAACGCAACCCCATGTCGGTCTCCACCACGAAGCACGACACGCCCTTGGCCCCGGCGTCGGGATCGGTCTTCGCGAACACCACGTACACGTCCGACACGCCGGCGTTGGTGATCCAGTACTTCGAGCCGGACAGGACGTACTCGTCGCCGTCGCGTGCCGCCCGGGCCTTCATCGCCGCGGCGTCACTGCCGGCGTCGGCCTCCGAGAGGCAGTAGCTGCCCTGCGACTCGCCGCGGGCTATCCGGGGCAGGTAGCGGGACTTGAGCTCCTCGCTCGCCCAGTTGACGATCGGCAGGGTCGACAAGGCGTTGACCGCGAAGACCAGGCTGGTCGAGCCGCACACCCGGGCGAGCTCCTCGACGAGGATCGCCTGGGTGACGTGGTCGGCGCCGCTGCCCCCGTAGGCCTCGGGGATGCCGAGACCGGGCAGGTCCATCGCCAGGCAGTCCTTGAAGTTGTCCCACGGGAACTCGCCGGCGGCGTCCACCCCGGCCGCCCGCGGCGCGATCCGCTCCTCGGCGAGGGCCCGCACGGCCGCCCGGAACTCCCGCTGCTCGACGGTCAGGGTGATCGGCTGCATGCGACGATTGTCGCGCGCCGGTGCCTCAACGGTTGGATGTCCGAGCAAACCGGACCTGACTAGCGTTGCCGGGCGTGGCCCAGCTCGCTCTCCTCTTCCCCGGCCAGGGATCGCAACGCCCGGGCATGGGCAGACCCTGGCGCGACCACCCTTCGTGGGCGGTGGTGGAGCGGGTCGGTGACGCCATCGGCCGCGACGTCGCCGGGCTGCTCACCGACGCCGACGCCGACACCCTGCGCCTGACCCGCAACGCCCAGCCGGCGACCTTCACCCTGTCGCTGGTGGTCCTCGACGCCGCCCGGGCCGCAGGGCTGCTCGACGCCCCGGTGGCGGGGGTGGCCGGCCACAGCCTCGGGGAGTACAGCGCCCTGGTCGCCGCCGGGGTGCTCCCGGAGCAGGACGCGGCGAACCTGGTCGCCGAGCGGGGCGAGGCGATGCAGGCCGCCTCCGAGGCGGCCCCGGGGACGATGGCCGCGGTCCTCGGGCTGGAACCGGACCAGGTCGCGGCCGCCTGCCGCGGGGTAGAAGGCGTCTGGGTCGCCAACGACAACGCCCCCGGCCAGATCGTGGTCGCAGGCACCCCCGCAGGGGTCGACGCCGCCTCCGCCCGGGCCCGGGACCTCGGGGCCAAGCGGGTGGTGGCGCTCCCCGTCGGCGGGGCGTTCCACTCGCCCCTGATGGGCCCCGCCGGGGCCCGCCTCGAGCGGGCCCTCGCCACCGTCGCCTGGTCCGCTGCGGCGGTGCCGGTGGTGGCCAACGTCGACGCCGCCCCCCACCTCGACGGCTTCCCGGACCTGCTCGCCGCCGGGCTCACCGCCCCGGTCCGCTGGCGGGAGTCGCTGCTCGGCTTGCGGAGCCTCGGTGCGGACCTGTGGGTGGAGCTCGGTCCGGGCTCGGAGCTGTCGGGGATGGTGAAGCGCAGCGTGGAGGGGGCCCGGCGGGTGACGGTCAACACCCCCGACGACCTCGAGGCCGCCCGGGTCGGCTAGGGCCGGCGGCGGGCCCTGCCGTCCCGACGCCGCCGGCCGGCGCCGGCGCTCAGAGCCGCAAGAGGCTGCGCCACTCCCCGATCCGCTCGGCGACCTGCGCCGGGGTCATCGCCAGGGCCTCGGCGGTCGGAGCGTCCGCGACCCGCCGCTGCTGCCAGTAGTCGTGGGCGACCCCCCGCAGCACCGGGACCCGGGTCGACACCAGGTCGGACGGAGGGCTGCCCAGGTAGCCCCACAGGGTGTAGGCCCACTCGAAGTCGCCGACCACCGGCGCCCGCCCCACGCTCGCCGCCCGGCGCGCCCCACAGGCGAAGCAGCCGACCAGCGCGTCCTCGAACCTCTCCCCCCTGAACAGCGCGAGACGGTCCTCGAAGCGCTTGGCGAGCTTCAGCCCGTAGCCGAGGTCGGGTCCTGCCACCCCGAAACGCTCACCCCTCGGTGGGCTCAGCTCGGTCAGCTCGGCGGGGCGGTCCTGGCGCCACGGCCGGGGGCTCTCCAGGCGCTCGGAGGGCCGGACCCGGTCGGAGGGCCGGACCGGGACGTAGTCCGGTTGGGTCACGCCACGATCCTGCCAAGACCGGCCCGGCCGGGGCAACCCGGGCCCGGGGCGAGAAATCTCCCGGAAGTGTCGCCCGGGCGACAGCCACGCCGCCGCTATCCCGTTACCTTCACCTCGAGGCCGATCCCGGAGGAGGTGACAGTTATGCGGTTCCTCTGCCGCCTGTAGACGATCAACGCATCGAGGATGAGAATCGTCGGTCGGCACTGTTGTAGGTCGGCACTGTTGTAGGTCGGCGCATTTTCGGTGCGCTCTGTTGGACCGGAGCGGGGAGCCGCGGACGAGGAGCTCTGCGCTCGCCACGCCGGTCGCGGGTCACCGGGTCGACGGCCCGGCCATCGGGGGACTGGCGCTGGTCGTCGCCGCGCCGGCGTGGACCCTCGGCTCCAACGCCGCCCGCGGGCCGCTGCACGCCGGGGTCACCGGTTACCCCTGGCTGCTGTCAGCGCTCGGCCCGGGCGGCGGCCTGTGCACACCGGTGCTCGGCCGGCTCGCCTCCGGGCGG
>JAKABK010000394.1 GCA_021796905.1 Actinomycetes bacterium | reverse complement strand
CGGCTACATCCGCAGTCACGTGCACCCGGCCAACCTCGCCCCCGACCAGATGGTGCTGCTCTCCACCTTCCGCCTCCCCACCCAGATCCACACCCGCTCGGCGAACAGCAAGTGGCTCGACGAGATCGCCCACACCAACCCGGTGTGGGTCCACCCCTCCGACGCCTCCCGTCTCGGCATCTCCCGCACCGGTGACCTGGTCCGGGTGACCACCGACATCGGCTACTTCGTCGCCAAGGCCTGGATCACCGAGGGCATCCGCCCCGGGGTGGTCGCCTGCAGCCACCACATGGGCCGCTGGAAGCTCACCGGACATGACCAGGTGAGCCCCGGGGGGATGATGGCGACGGTCGCTCTCGGGCGCGAGGAGCACGGCTGGTCGATGCGCACCCGGGCCCGGGTGGGACCGTACGGCTCCTCCGATCCCGACACCCGCCGGATCTGGTGGTCCGACACCGGGGTCCACCAGAACCTGACGATGCCGGTCCACCCCGACCCGATCTCGGGGATGCACTGTTGGCACCAGGCGGTGCGGGTCACCCCGGCCGAGCCGACCGACAGCCACGGAGACATCGCCGTCGACACCGAGGCGTCCCGGGCGGTGTACCGGGAGTGGCTCGCCCTGACCCGCCCGGCGGGAACCTACTCCCCCGACGGCACCCGACGACCCGCGTGGCTGATGCGCCCGCTCAAGCCGACCCGGGAGTGCTTCGCGCTGCCCCGAGCGGCCCGATGAGCGCGACGGGTCCCGCCACCGGTCACCTGCCCGCCCGGGGCGCCGCCCGCTGGGAGCTGTTGCGGGCCCTCGGCGCATACTGCGCCGAGCCCGGCGCCGCCAGCGGTCCCCTCGGTGAGGCCCTCGGCCTCACCACCATGACCCCGGCGGAGCACACCCAGGTCTTCGTCCTCGACCTCCCCCCCTACGCGTCGATCCATCTCGGCGCCACCGGCCAGCTCGGCGGCGAGCCCGCCGAGCTGGTCGCGGGGATGTGGCGAGCCCTCGGCCTGACGCCGCCCGCCGACGCCGACCACCTGGCCGGGCTCCTCGGGCTGTACGCCGAGCTCGGCGGAGCCGCCGGCGGGTGCCGCAGCACCGCCGCCAGGGCCCGTCTCGACCACGCCCGCAGCGTGCTGCTCGGCGAGCACCTCGCATCGTGGCTGCCCGGTTACCTGGCCGCGGTCGCCCGCTACCCCGCCGCCGCGACGTGGGCCGACCTCACCGCCGCAGCCCTGCGCGCCGAGGTCGTGACCGACCCCCCTCCCGACGTCCTGCCCTCGGCGCTGGCCGGCGCCCCCGAGCCGCCCGGCGTCGACGCCGGCGACGACGAGCTGTTGGACGCGCTCGTCGCTCCGGTACGCAGCGGGCTGGTGATCACCCACCGCGACCTGCTCGCCGCCGGTCGGGCGACCGGTGTCGGGGTGCGGCGCGGCGAGCGGCGCTTCGTGCTCGCCTCGATGCTCTCCCAGGACCCCGGCGCACTGCTCGACTGGCTCGCCTCCGAGGCCGCCTGGTGGTCGGCTCCCGAGCGGCGGGCGATCCCGGCCTGCCCGACGACCTCGACGTGGTGGGCGCGCCGCGCTGCGGCGAGCGCCGCGGTGCTCGGCCGGCGGGCCGGGACGCTCGGCCGGCGGGCCGGGACGCTCGTCGGCACCGTCCCCGAGCCGTGAGGGCCAGGGAGCGGCTCACGCCGCCGGCGATCACCCCCCGACGACCAGCTCGGCGGCTCGCATCGCGGACAGGATCTCCTCGGCGGGGGCCGGGCGGGCGAGCAGGAACCCCTGCGCGGCGTCGCAACCGAGGCTGCGCAGCTCGTCGAGCTGCCGGCCGGTCTCGACCCCCTCGGCGATCACCCGCAACCCGAGGGCGTGGGCGGCGTTGACCACCGCCTCCACCAGCGCCCGGTCGGCGGGATCGACGCCGAGCCCCGAGACGAACGCCCGGTCGATCTTGACCACGTCGACCGGCAGGCGTTTCAAGTAGGACAGCGACGAGTACCCGGTGCCGAAATCGTCGATCGCGATCTCCACGCCGGTGTCCCGCAACCCCGAAAGTGCCCGGTACGAGTCCCGGTCGTCGGCCGAGACGAGCATCGACTCGGTCAGCTCCGCGCACACCGAGCTGGGTGCCAGGCCCGAGACCTCGCAAGCCCTGGCGAAACGCTCGACAAGGGCCTCGTCGCGCAGTTGCCGGACGGTGAGGTTCACCGCGACCTTCGGGCGCAGCCCGGTGCGCTCCGGCCACGAAGCGGCCTCGGCGATGGCGTGGTCGATCACCCACCCCCCCATCTCGACGATCAGACCCGATCGCTCGGCGGTCGGGATGAACCGGTCGGGGGTTACCAACCCGAAGCCGGGACGCGCCCAACGCAGCAGCGACTCGCAGGCGCTCACCGTGGCGGTCCCGAGGTCGACGACCGGCTGGTAGTGCAGGCGCAGCTGACCCTCGGCGGTGGCGACCTCGAGCGCCCGTCCGGTGCGTTCGACCTCGGCGGCCTCCTGGCGGGCCGCGTGGTCGTAGACCGCGAGGCGCCTCCCGTCGCCGTCGCCGTCACCGTCGCCGTCGCCGTCGCCGGGGGCGTGGCGCATCGCCCAGGTGGCGTTGCGCACCACGGCCGCGGCGTCGTCTCCTCCTCCGGCGAAAGCGACCCCGACCCACACCGGCACCGCCAGCTGCCCC
>JAKABK010000393.1 GCA_021796905.1 Actinomycetes bacterium | reverse complement strand
TCCTGCCAGTCGAAGCAGCAGCCTAGGAAGTTGGCGTCCCGGCGCAGCACGACCGGGCCGGACGGTTCGGCGACCGCGATCGACGGGTGGTCCGCTCTCCGCTCCCAGAACGCCACCGCCGGGCCGTGGCTCGACAGCAGCGGCGCGTCGCGGGGGTGCAGCAGTGGGCGCAGCAGCCGCTCGACTCGCCGTCCCCGGAGGCGCCCGATCGCTTCGGGCGCCGAGGCCAGCATCAGCGCCTCGGGGGCGTCGGGGTCGGGTGTGCCCTGCGCCTCGGTGGCCACCGTCACCTCGACGACGTCGTAGGGGCGCAGCCGCCGCTCCGGAGGCTCGGGCGCCCAGGTGCGGACCAGCACCCCGGAGGCGAGGTCGACCCCCGAGCAGCAGACACCGTCTCCTGCCAGCACGAGGAGGGTGAGGGTCACGCCCGGGGCCGGATCGAGCCGGGGCACGTCGGTGCGCAGAACCCGGAAGTCAGGAGCGGTGGTCGCGGTCGTCACTCCTATATCTTGACCGTTGCGTCCCCGCGAGTGGTGGATCTCGTGTCGGGGCCCGCCGCAGCCGGGTCGGGTGCTCGCCGGTGAGTCAGGTCGCCGGCGCTCCGGGAGCCGTCTCGCCGGCGGGCGCCGACCGGCTCACACGGCCCACGCCTCGAGCTGGGACTCGAGCTCGGCGGGGGTCGAAGCCGGCGCCTGGCAGGCGAAGTCCCGGCACACGTAGGCCCTTCCCGAGGTCGCAGGCTCGGTCCGGCCCCGCCAAAGTGGCGAGTCGTAGGGTTCACCCCACGCGAGGACCGTGCCCGGGCGGTACCCGCTGCCGGCGATCGCGACCAGGTCGGGCCGCTGCCCGCTCACCACCACCTCGGTGAGGCCGGTCTGGTCCAGGTCGGCGACGGCCACCAGGGCGGCGAACGCCGCCGGTGCCTTGGCCAGCGCCGGGGCCATGCAGGAGATCGTCGCTCGCGCCGCTTGGAGCAGGTTGTCGGAGCCGGTGAGGGTCCCGAGGCGCAGCAGGGCGCCGGCGGCGACCGACTGGGTGGAGGGGACCGCACCGTCGTAGGTGTCCTTGGCGCGGGCGACGAGTGGTTCGCCGTCCCAGCCGGAGATGCGGAACCCGCCGGTCTCCTCGTCCCAGAACAGCCCGACGAGGGCGTCGGCGGCGTTGCGGGCCTCGTGGATGAACCGGGCCTCCCCGGTCGACTCGGCCAGCCGGGTGAACGCCTCGACCAGCCAGGCGTGGTCGGAGGCGTAGGCGAGGTGGAGGGCCCGGCCACCCTGCCAGCTGCGCATCCAGCGGCCTTCGGGGCGTGCCTCGGCGAGCAGGAAGTCCGCCACTTCGACGGCGGCGGTGACCCAGTCCGGGCGTGCCAGGAGCCGGCCGGCCTCGGCGAGGGCGGCGGCTGCCATCGCGTTCCACTCGGTCAGGACCTTGTCGTCGAGGCCGGGCCGCACCCGGCGCTCGCGGCGCTCGAAGAGCGCGGCGCGGGCGGCTTCGATCGCCGGTGGGCGGGCGAGCACGCCACGCTCCGGCCGCCACAAGATGTTGCGACCCTCCCAGTTCCCGGTCTCGCTCGCCCCGTACCACTCGGCCGCCTCCCTGCCGGCGACGTCGACCAGCTCGGCGAGGCTCCAGGTGTAGAAACGGCCCTCCTCGCCCTCGCTGTCGGCGTCCTCGGCCGAGCACAGTCCGCCGTCGGCCCGGCGGATCGGGGGGCGCAGCAGGTAGCCGACGGTCTCTTCCACCACCTGGCGGTAGCGCGCCTCGCCGGTCGCCGCCCACGCCCGGGCGTAGGTCCGGGCGAGGAGGGCGTTGTCGTAGAGCATCTTCTCGAAGTGCGGCACCTGCCAGCGACGGTCGGTGCTGTAGCGGGCGAAACCCCCGCCGAGGTGGTCGTAGATCCCCCCCGACGCCATCGCGTCGAGGGTGGTGGTGAGGGCGAGGTGGACGTCGTCGCGCCCGGTGCGGTCCCAGGCCTGGAGCAGCAGCTCGAGGGTCGGGGGCTGCGGGAACTTCGGGGCGTCGCCGAAGCCGCCCCACTCCCGGTCGAAGCGGGCGAGCAGGGAGTCGGCTGCGCTGGAGAGCAGCGCCGGGGAGCTCGCCGCGCGCCCGTCGCCGTCGGACGCCCACGACAGCGAAGGCAGGTCGGTGCCGCGACGGACCGCGTCGAGGAGGCTCTCGGCGTCGGCGGTCAGGTCCTCGCGTCTGGTCCGCCACGCCTCGCTGACCCGGCCGAGCAGGTCGACGAAGCGGTCCCGGGAGAAGTAGGTGCCCCCGAAGAACGCTCGACCGTCGGGGAGCAGGAACACGGTCATCGGCCACCCGCCTCCGCCGCTGACCGCCTGGACCGCCTCCAGGTAGACGGCGTCGACGTCGGGACGCTCCTCCCGGTCGACCTTCACCGCCACGAAACCCTCGTTGACCAGCTCGGCGACCTCGGGGTCCTCGAAGGACTCGTGGGCCATCACATGGCACCAGTGGCAGGCCGAGTAGCCGACCGAGAGCAGGATGGGGACGTCCCGGTCCTTGGCGGCGGCGAACGCCTCGTCCCCCCACGGGTACCACTCGACCGGGTTGTGGGCGTGCTGGCGCAGGTAGGGGCTGGTCTCCCCGGCGAGCCGGTTGGTCGATGGCACCCCGCCAAGCTATCGGCCCGCCGCCGCGGGCCAGCCGGTCCCGCCG
>JAKABK010000392.1 GCA_021796905.1 Actinomycetes bacterium | reverse complement strand
GGCGGGACCGGCGCCGCGGGAGCCGCCGGCGGGACCGGCGCCGCGCCAACGGGCGGCGAGCACCCAGACCGGTTCGGTGAGCAGCTCGACGATCGGAACCTCGGCGAGGAGGGCATCGTCGAAACCGGGTTCGCTCTCGGTCACCGCGTCACGGAGGGCGGCGTGACGCCCCCGGTAGCCGGCGAGCACCGCCTTGGCGGTCGGCGCCGGCAGCCTGTCGGCGAAACGGACGTGCAAGAGGGTCATCCCGATCACCGAGCTCGCCTTGACCTCGGGCACGAGGACCACCGTCCGCCCGTCGCGCGCGCCGCGCACGACGGTCACCTCCCGCTCCTCGGCGGCCCGGTGCTTGGTTCCCTGCAGCCGGGGGTCGGTGGCGGTGCGCGACGCCACCCCGAGCAGGTCCCCGCCCTGGTCGACGACCGCAGCGGTCGGCCAGCCCAGCGCGGACCAGTCGATCCGGTAACGGGTGTAGCCGGTCACCGCCTCGACCGCCGGGTCGAGCGCCGCGAGGGTCCGCAGCGCCCGGTAGCCGAGCGTGTCGGCCGACGCCCCGACCGCGAGGGTCTCGGCGACCAGCGGCACGGCGAGCAGCGCGTCCTCGCTCCGGGAGGTGCCGACGGTCACCGTCTTGGCCTGGTGCTTGATCGCGTCGACCGGCCGGGTCAGCTGGTCGACGGCGTCGGAGAGGGCCAGGTACAAGTCGGCGACGAGCACGTCGGGCGCCCCGACCTTGCCGGTCTCGACCTCGTAGCCCTCGACCGGCACGGCGCCGGTCACGTAGCGCAGCAGCGACACCAGCGACGTGGCCGTCGAGGCGGTCAGGTTGCCGTCGTAGGCCCCCGACGCCAGACCGGCGAGGAACGGCGCCGCCGCCCGACCCACCCCGGGCCCCACGCTGCGCAGCAGGTCGTCGGGACCGACCCCGCCGGCGGCCGCCTCGTCGAGGACCCCCCGGGCTTCGCGCAGCGGCCGGGCCTGGGCGTCGATCGCCAGGGCCGCCTCGTAGCCGAAGAGGTGGCCGACCATCGCCGAGAGCACGAAGGCCAGCTCCGGGTCGACCACCGGGACCGCCACCACCTCGGCGTCGGTCGAGAAGCGACCGGCATCGGCCTCGGAGACGACCACCACCGGGCAGGCCTTGTGGGCCCGGTAGATCGCCACCTCCTTGGCGACGTCGTCGGAGTTGGGTCCCGAAACCCCCGCGGCGCACACGAGGATCAACGGTTCGCAGGAGAGGTCGATGTGCTTCTTGTCCTCGATCGAGTCGCAGGCGACCGAGCGGTAGCACAGCTCCGATAACTTGATGCGCACCTCGGCCGCGGCGACGGCGTCGGGTCCGCTCCCCACGACCGTCCAGTACCTCCTCGGGGGGGCGACGACCGCCGCGATCCGACCGATCTCGTCGCGGCGGGCGAGCACGGCTTCCATCGCCGCCGGAAGTTCCCGCAGCGCCCGGAGCCGCCGGTCGGTCTCGTCGGGGTCGGCGGCGCCGGCGGCACCGGCGACGGCCAGCGCGAGCAGCCAGCCGGCGGCGACCTGGGCGTAGAACGCCTTGGTGGACGCCACGCTCATCTCCACGTCCCGGCCGTCGGAGGTGTAGAGCGTGCCGTGCGCCTTGGAGACCAGGTCGCTGCCCCGACGGTTGACCACCGCCAGGACCCAGGCGCCGCGGGCGCGCACCAAGTCGACCGCCCGGTTGGTGTCGGTCGTGGTGCCGGACTGACTGATCGCGACCACCAGCGTGTCGGCCATGTCGTCGGCGAGACCGAAGCCGGACAGCTCGCTGGCCAGCGACGCGGTCACCTGCAGGTGCGGGGCGCAGACAGCGACGGCTGCGGCGACCGCCCGCCCGGCGACCGCGGCGGTGCCCTGGCCGACCACGACCACCTTGCGGACCCGTCGCTCGGCGAGGGCGGCGACGAGATCGTCGGGGAGGGCGTCGGGGCCGAGGCCGACACCGAGACGCCCGTCGGGGAAGGCGAGGACCTTTCCCCGCAGCGTCTTGCGCAGCGACCCGGGCGCCTGGAAGATCTCCTTCAACAAGAAGTGGGGAAAGCCGCCCCGGTCGATGTCCCGGGTGGTTATCCCGGCGGAACGCAGCTCGTCGGCGCCGACGGGCAGGGCGGCCCCGTTGTAACGCCGGCGTTCCAGGCCCTCGAGCGACCCGGCCGAGGACCGCTCGAGGGTCACCACCTGGCCCTGGGTGGCCTCGCCGTCCATGCGCAGGTAACGGGAGGTCTCCTGCACCAGCCCGTACGGCTCGCTCGCCACGACGTAGGCGTCCTCCGCGAGACCGACGTACAGCGCCTGCCCGGATCCCCTGAGCGCCAGGTGGAGCCGGTCGGGATCCCCGGCGAGGGACGCCGCGACCGCCACCGAGCCCTCGAGGAGCCGGACCGTGCCGAGCCACGCCTCCCCGCTCGGCTCGCCGACGGCCAGGCGGCGCGCCACGAGGGTCGGGATCACCTTGGCGTCGGTGGAGATCTCCCCGGCGAGCGCGAGAGCGTGCGTCGCCCGGAGATCGTGGTGGTTGTCGACGTCGCCGTTCAACGCGGCGGCGACATAGGGGGCGGCGGCCGAGGCGGCGCAGGTCTCGTCGGAGTTGAGCGGGTGGGCGTTGGGCTCGGAGATCACCCCGACGCTCGCCCAGCGGGTGTGGCCGAGCACCGTCACCCGTGGGTCCGGGCTCGACAGGGCCGCGGCGAGGA
>JAKABK010000391.1 GCA_021796905.1 Actinomycetes bacterium | reverse complement strand
GGAACCGGGTGAACTGGCTGAAGACCAGCACCCGGTGGCCGTCGGCGACCACCTCGGAGAGCATCTCGCCGAGGGCGTCGAGCTTGGTGGAAGGCGTACCGGCCGCTCCGGGGTCGACGAGCGCGACGTCGAGGGCCGCCTGGCGCAACAAGGTGAGCGAACGGAAGATCTCGAAACGGTTGCCGTCCATGTCCCCGAGCAGGCCGAGGATCTTCTGGCGCTCCCGCTGGAGGTGGGCCTGGTAGCGGCGGCGGTGCTTGGGGTGCAGCTCGAGCTCGAGGACCTGCTCCTGCTTGTCGGGCAGATCTGTCGCCACCTCGGCCTTGGTGCGGCGCAGGAGGATCGGGCGGATCCGCCGGCGGAGCTGGTCCAGGCGCTCGGCGTCACCCTTGCGCTCGATCGGGGTGCGGTAGATCTCGGCGAAACGCTCGGGGCGGGGGAACAGCCCGGGGGCGACGATCGAGGTGAGCGACCACAGCTCGGCGAGGGAGTTCTCCAGCGGGGTCCCGGTCATCGCCAGCTTGAACGGCGCAGGGAGGCGCCGGGCGCGCTGGTAGTTGTGCGACGACGAGCTCTTGGCGAACTGGGCCTCGTCCAGCAACAACCCGGCCCACTCGATCTTCTCGTAGTGCTCGTACTCGAGGCGGAACAGGGTGTAGGAGGTGACCACCAGCCCGGCGCCGGCGACCGCCTCGGCGAGCGGCGTCCCCCGACGGCGTTCGGTCTCGGTGATCGTCACGACCGCCACCCCGGGGGCGAAGCGGGCGGCTTCGGACGCCCAGTTGCCGACCACGCTGGTCGGGGCCACCACCAGGAACGGGGCCTCGGTGAGCCCTTCCTCCCGGGCGTGGCAGACCAGGGCGAGAGCCTGGAGGGTCTTGCCGAGGCCCATGTCGTCGGCGAGGATCCCGCCGAGGCGGTGACGGTAGCGGCTGGCGAGCCAGGCGAAGCCGGTCTCCTGGTAGGGCCGGAGGTTGGCGACCAGCCCGGCGGGCAGCGCGATCCCCGGCGCCCCGCCGGCCGCGGCCGCCTCCCCGGCGCCGGCCTCGGCCGCCTCCGCGGTGGCGAGCAGGGCGCTCACCGCCTCCTGCCACGCACCGACCTGGGCGTTGATCGTCCCGAGCGCGCCGAGCTCCGCCCACAGGCTCGCCTGGAAGCGCCCGAGGCGGATCCCCCCGGGCGGGGCGTCCTGGAGGCTGCGGGCCTCGGTGATCAGCTCGGCGAGCTGGCGCAGCTCCGGCCGGTCGAGGGAGAAGTAGGTGCCCGACGGCAGCAGCAGGTGGCTGTCGCTGTTGGCGAGGGCGACGAACAGCTCCTGGAAGGCGACCTCCTCGCCGCCGACCTCCACCTGCACCATCAGGTCGAGCCAGTCGCCGCCTGCGCTCTCGCCTCCCCCGAAGGTCACGACCGGGGCTTCGGTCGCCTCCCGGTAGGCCGGCAGGTCGTCGTCCGCCTCGACCACTACACCGTCCACCGCCTCGAGGCAGGGGAGGGTCTCGGCGACGAAGCGCACCGCGTCCATCCCCCCGAGCCAGACCGCCGGGGCGAGCCGCTCACCCCACGGTGTCGGCTCGACGGCGCCGGGGGTGTCCGCGAGGAGCTCCGCGACGGCTCCGATCGCATCGGCGGCGGTCCCGTCGGGGTCCTCCCAGATCTCGCGGACCTCGCCGGCGCCGCCGAGCAGCGACCAGCTCAGCGCGACGAGCGGGCCCTCCTCGCCGCGCACCGACGCGACCAGGGAGTCGGGCGCGCTGACCAGCTCCACCGAACCGTCGCTCGACGCGAAGCTCACCCGCCGGCGCAACCGGGGGTACAGCTCGGTCTCGAAGCGTTCCGCTTCCCGGGGCGGCACCTCGACGGGCCCGGCCGCGAGCAGTTCGCGCAGCTCGGCAGCCGGAGCAGGGATCGGGGAAAGCGGGGCGAGGACCAGTTCGGCCGGGTCCTTGGCGCTGCGCCCCTCGCGCAACCACGCGATGCCGTGGGGCGGTGAGCCGATCCACACCACCCTGGCCGGGTCGACGTTCTCGTCCCCGCAGCGCAGCTCCGGGGAGACGACCAGTCCCCGCCCTTCGCGGGTCAGGTCGACGACCACCTCCGCCGCCCGGCCGGCGAGCTGGACCGCCCGGGCGCCCTTGGCGGCCGACACCAGGGGCAGGCCGAGGTCGCGGGCTTCGGCCAGCAGGTCCCACACCCTGCGGCTGGCGACGTCCTCGAGCCAGAGCACCTCGCTGCCGGTCCCGAACCCGTAGCCGTAGGCGCGCGACTCCCCGACGGTCGACAGCGCCCGCAGCTCGCGCAGCAACGGCAGGGCTTCGGTGGCGGGTGTCGGACCGTAGGCGAGCCCGTCGAGGCGGGACCAGGAGACCCCGGTACGGACCCAGTTGCCCGAGGGGCTGCGGACCACCGGGCGCAACCCGACACCCGGCCCGGACGACTTGGTCTTCTGCCAGCTCGGGACGGGCCGCTCGGCGACCAGCTCGAACTGCAAGGCGACCCTCTCCGCCGCTGCCGGCGTCGCTTCGGTCCCGGACGCGGCGAGCAGCGCCTGCAGCGCCTTGTCCCAACCGGCCCGGGCGCGGCGCCGGGCAGCCGACGGTCGTCCGGGCCCGCTCGGGGCATCATTCGCGGGGGCGGGCTGGACGAGGGTCAGGGTCGGACGCGCGGCGGGGACCTCGCGGCCCGGCTCGGGCGCGAGCAGCAGGGCGACGGCG
>JAKABK010000390.1 GCA_021796905.1 Actinomycetes bacterium | reverse complement strand
AAGTCGACGCTCGTCAACCGGATCGTCGGACGCCGCGAGGCGATCGTCGAGGAGCGCCCCGGGGTGACGAGGGACCGCAAACCGCTCGACGCCGAGTGGGCGGGGAGGGAGCTGACACTGGTCGACACCGGCGGCTGGTCGGCCGCCGGTGGGGGACTCGAGCGCGCAGTGAGCGCCCAGGCGGAGCGGGCGATGGCCGAGGCGGCGGCGATCCTGTTCGTGGTCGACGCCACGATCGGTATCACCGACGACGACGCCCGGGTCGCCCGGTACCTCCGTTCGCGCTCGACACCGGTGCTGGTGGTCGCCAACAAGGTCGACGACGCCAACCGGGAGGCCGACGCCTGGGGGTTCGCCCGCCTCGGCCTCGGCGACCCCTACCCGGTGAGCGCGCTGCACGGCCGGGGTAGCGGCGACCTGCTCGACGCTCTCGTCGCCCACCTCCCCGAGCCGGTCGCCACCGGGGACCCCGCAACCGGGGACCCCGCCACCGCCCGCTCCGCTGCGGCCCAGGCGGGTGCCGAGCGGATCCCCCCGCAACCCGACGGGACGCGGGTGCCGGCGGTCGCGATCGTCGGGCGACCCAACGTCGGCAAGTCGACCCTGTTCAACCGGCTGGTCGGCGACGAACGCTCGGTGGTCCACGACGAGCCGGGCACCACCCGCGACACCGTCGACACGGTGATCGCCACCAACGAGGGGATGATCCGTTTCGTCGACACCGCCGGCATGCGCCGGCGGGCGCGTGAAGCCGCCGGCGCCGAGTACTACTCGCTGGTGCGGGCCCTCCAGGCGATCGACCGCGCCGACGCCGCCCTGCTCGTCGTCGACGCGACCGCCGGCGTCACCCGCCAGGACCAGCGGCTCGCCGAACGCCTCGACGCGGCCGGCAACCCGGTGGTGATCCTGCTCAACAAGTGGGAGTTGCTCGACGCCGAGCAGCGCCGGGCGGTGAGCGCAGAGATCGCGGACCGCCTCGGGTTCCTCGCCTACGCCCCGGTGCTGCGGGTGAGCGCCCGGACCGGCCTCGGGGTCCACAAGCTCCTCCCGGCGCTGCGCGCCTCGCTCGACGCCTACGGCCGGCGGGTACCGACCGCCGAGCTCAACCGGGTGATCGCGGCGGCACAAGCCGACCACCGCTCGCCCCACGGGCGGATCCTCTACGCCACCCAGGGCGCGACCGAACCACCGACCTTCACCCTCTTCGCCAGCGCGAGGCTGCCGCCGACCTACCTGCGCTTCGTCGAGCGACGGATCCGGGAGCACTTCGGCTTCGGGCCGACCCCCCTCGAGCTGAGGGTCCGGCGCCGGGACCGCTGAGCGCCCAGCTGGAGCCGCCCGTCCACCGCGTCGGCCGGCCATCGCCGCCCGCCCGCCGGCGTCCGGCGCCGCCACGACCCGAACCCCGCCCGCCGCCACCACCCGCCGGAGTCCGGGGCGTGCGAGCCGGGTGCTGGTAGCGTTTCGCCATGGACGCCCAGCCCTGGCTGGCCGCTGCGGCGGTCCTCTGCTTGGTAGCAGCCTTCCTCTGGGCGAGGGCCGCGACGCGCATGTCGCGTGCTGCGCGCCACATCGAGGCGGAGACCACCGCCACCGCCTCGGGGCGTGACGCCGCCGAACTGGCCCGGGTGGCCTACGAGAAGGACCTGCACAGCGCGATCCTCTACATCGTCGTCGGCGCCGGCCTCGCGGTGTCGTCGGTCTCCCGCTCCCCGTGGTTCGAGGTCCCGCTGCTCCTGGTCGGGGTGCCGGTCGCTCTCAGCCTCCGGATCGCTCCACGGATCTTCGACGAGGCCCGCCACACCGAGAACCGCACGATCCTCGAACGCCGGGCCGAGGAGGTCCTCGTCCAGCAGGACCTCGCCCCCCGGCGCTGGACCGAGCGCCTCGCCCCCGAGGAGCTCCCGGTCATCGAGGGATTCGAGCTGGGACGGGTCTACGAGCCGGGGTCGGGGCTGATGGCCGGTGACTTCTACGACGTCTACCCGACCGGTCCGGGCCGGCTGGCCTGCGTGATCGGGGACGTCGCCGGCCACGGGGTCGAACCTTCGATCACCGCGTTCCAGGTCAAGTACCTGCTGCGCAACTTCTTGTTGCAATACCGTGACCCGGCCCAGGCCCTCGAGGAGCTGAACAAGGTCCTGTCGGTCACCGGGCGCCCCGAGGACATGGTGTCGTGCTGCGTGGTGGTCTTCGACACCGAGGCGAACACCCTGCGTCACGCCTCCGCCGGCCACCCGACGACCTGGCTGTGGCACGACGGCGGGATGCGCGCCCTGCGCTCCACCGGGCCGCTGCTCACCCTCGACCCCCACGGGACCTACTACTCCAAGGAGGTCCCGCTGGCCCCCGGCGACCTGCTGCTGCTCTACACCGACGGCCTCGCCGAGGCCCGTGCCGGCGGGCAGCTGTTCGGGGAGGAACGGATCGCCCAGATCGTGCGGCGCGACCCGGGCCAGGACGCCGAGACGGTCGCCAAGGCGCTGCTGGTCGCCGCCCGGGACTTCGCCGCCGGTCGGCTCGCCGACGACGTCGCGATCCTCGTAGTGCGGCGCAACTGAGCCTGCAGCCGGTAGTTTCTCCTCGGAGAAACGCCCGGCCGCGCCCGGCTCGGGCGGTGACGCCGTCAGCTCGGCGTCACCCGTGGAGGCCACGTGCCCTGGTGCGACGACTGCAGCAAGTTCTGGAACCCCCCGAGCCTCGGCGAGCACGGGGAGT
>JAKABK010000389.1 GCA_021796905.1 Actinomycetes bacterium | reverse complement strand
GGAGCGGGCGAAGAAGAACTGGGCCTGCAGGGGGCTCGGGTTGTACCCGGGACGTCCCCGTCTCGGGCCGATCCCGGCGACGAACCCTTCGTCGCCGTCCCCGGTGAGGACCTGCCCCTCGGCGCCGAGCAGGTCGACCGCCACGTCGGTGAACCACTGGTGGTGCTCCGACCACAGCATCTTGTTGGTCGCGCCGAGCGCCGCTACCCCCGGGTCCTCGGAGCCGCCGAGCAGCGCGGTCAGGGTCCGGAGGCCGTTGATCTCCATGATCTTCACCGTCGACCAGGCCCGGGCGAGGTCCTGGCGGACGAGCGGGTCGCCGAGACGGCCCCGCTGGCGGGCAGCGTCGATCACCGAATCGAGCTCCTTGCGGAAGCGGCGGGGACCGGTGGTGGCGCTGGTTCCCCGCTCGAAGCCGAGGGTGGTCATCGCGACCGCCCAGCCGTTGCCGACACCGCCGACCACGTTGTCCTTCGGGCAGCGGGCGGCGGAGAACCACACCTCGTTGAACTCCGCCGACCCGTCGATCTGGGTGATCGGCCTGACCTCGACACCGGCTTGGCGCATCGGCACGAGGAGGTAGGAGAGCCCGGCGTGACGCTCGGCTGCGGGGTCGGTGCGGGCCAGGAGGAAGATGTAGTCGGCGTGACGGGCCTGGGTGGTCCAGATCTTCTGGCCGTCGATCCTCCACTCGTCGCCGTCTTCCACTGCGGTGGTCCGCAGCGACGCCAGGTCCGATCCGGCGTCCGGTTCGGAGAAACCCTGGCACCAGGCGGTCTCCCCGGCCATGATGCCCGGCAGGAAACGACGCTTCTGGTCCTCGGTGCCCCAACGCAGCAGGGTCGGGCCGACCAGGGTGTCGCCGAAGAAGTCGGCTCGTAGCGGGGCGCCGACCCTCGCGAACTCCTCGTTGAGGACCACCGACTCCATCACCGAGAGCCCCTTGCCGCCGTACTCGACCGGCCAGGAGGCACAGATCCAGCCCCCCTCGTGCAGCCGGCGGTTCCATTCGGCGGTCCAGGTCGCCCGCTCCTCGGGGTCCTGGTGGAACCCGGGGGTCCCCCACCCCTCCGGCAGGTTGGCCTCCAGCCACCCCCGGATCTCCGCCCGGAACGCCTCCGCCTCGGGCGGGTAGCTCAGGTCCATCCCCGGGATGCTACCGGCGCGCCCGATCGGGGCGCCGCGCCGGGCGCCCCGATCGGGACGGCTCGACCGCTGCTCGGATCAGAGCCGTCGGACGCTCGACGCCTGCAGGCCCTTCGGGCCCTGGCTGACCTCGAACTCGACCCGGTCGTTCTCCTCGAGGTTGCGGTACCCGCTGCCCTCGATAGCACTGAAGTGCACGAACACGTCGGGACCGCTCTCCTGCGAGATGAACCCGTACCCCTTTTCCGAGTTGAACCACTTCACGGTTCCGGTAGCCACCAGCCATCCCTCCTCTCCCGGCCGGCCCGGACCTCTCGTACCACTCGCCCGGCGGCCACCGGCACCCCTGCCGGGAGGGAAGCGCATCGGGGACCGAGGCTGCACCCTCGGGCGCGGACCGTAGCATGCGCGACGCTGCGGATGCGTACCCTGGTCGACCATGACCAGGAAGGCCCCATGACCAGGAAGGTCGCCGTCGTCGCTCACACCCACTGGGACCGCGAGTGGTACGCCGGGTTCCCGTATTTCCGGATGCGCCTGGTGGAGATGATGGACCGGCTGCTCGACCTGCTCGAGGCGGACCCGGGTTGGCGCCAGTTCCTCCTCGACGGGCAGATGGCGATGGTCGACGACTACCTGGAGCTGCGCCCCGCGGCAGCGTCGAGGGTCCGGGACCTGGTGTGCGCCGGGCGTCTCGCGGTCGGCCCGTGGTATGTGCTGATGGACGAGATGCTCGTCTCGGGCGAGACGATCATCCGCAACCTGCAGCTCGGGGTGTCTCGCGCCGCGACCCTCGGCGGCCACCTCCCGGTCGGTTACCTCCCCGACATGTTCGGTCACACCGCCCAGATGCCCCAGATCCTCCGGGAGGCCGGCATCGCCCACGCGGTCGTCTGGCGGGGGGTGCCCTCAGCTGTCGAGCGGACCGGGTTCTGGTGGCGGGCGCCCGACGGCAGCACCGTGCGGGCCGAGTACCTACCGGCCGGCTACAGCAACGGGGCGTCGCTGCCCGAGGAGCCCGACGCCCTCACCCGCCGACTGCGGGCCCACCAGGCGCAGCTGGCGCCGCTGCTCGGCGACGACGACCCGATCCTGTTGATGAACGGCACCGACCACCAGTCACCGCAGCCGTGGCTGCCGGCGCTGGTCGAGGCGACCAACGCCGCGCAGGACGACTTCGAGCTGGCGGTCGTCGCGCTCGCCGAGCACCTGGAGTCGGCCCCGACCGGGGGGCTGCCGTCGTGGTCCGGCGAGCTGCGCAGCAGCGCCCGGGCCAACCTGCTGATGGGGGTCGCGTCCAACCGGGTCGACCTGAAGACGGCGGCCGCCGCCGCCGAACGCGGTCTCGAGCGCCTCGCCGAACCGCTCGCCGCCTTGTGGCTGGCCCCAGCAGCGTGGCCCGCCGACCAACTGGACCGGGCCTGGCTCGATGTGATCCGCAACTCGGCGCACGACTCGATCTGCGCCTGCTCCGCCGACGAGGTCGGCGTCGCCGTCGCCCACCGCTACGCCGACGCCACCACCATCGCCGGCGGGGTCACCGCAGCGGCGCTCGATGCCGCGCGACTGGCCTTCGGGCG
>JAKABK010000388.1 GCA_021796905.1 Actinomycetes bacterium | reverse complement strand
ACGCGGCGGTCATGTCGACACCGACGCCCTCGTAGCAGCGCTTGGTGCCGGGGAGATCGGCGGCGCCGCGCTCGACGTCACCGACCCCGAACCGCTCCCCGACGGCCATCCGCTCTGGGACGCCCCGAACTGCATCATCACCCCGCACACCGCCGATACCTGGGAGATGGTCCGCCCCCGCCTGGTGGCGCGCATCACCGACAACGTGGCCCGTTTCGCCGCCGGCCGGCCGCTGGCCGGTCTGGTCGACCCCGACGCCGGCTACTGAGCCGGGCCACCCCGACGATGAGCCCACCCTCGCGGGTGTCCTGGGAGGAGGTCTGCGGCGACTGCGGGCAGAGCTTCGCGGTCGGGTCGGCGGTGTGGCGCTGTGAGTGCGGGGGCCTGCTCGACCTGCACGCCCCGGTGATCACCGAACCGGTCGACCCCACCGGCCCGTGGTCACTGTGGCGTTACGCCCCGGTCCTCCCGCCCCTACCCGAAGCAGCCCGGGTCAGCCTGGGAGAAGGGCTCACCCCGCTGGTGCCCGCCGCCGAGGGATGTTGGTGGAAGCTCGACTTCCTCCAGCCGACACTGTCGTTCAAGGACCGGGGGGCGGTGGTGCTCATCGCCGCGGCGGCAGGCGCAGGAGCCGAACGGGTCGTCGCCGACAGCAGCGGCAACGCCGGCACCGCGATCGCGGCCTACGCCGCCCGGGCGGGGATCACCGCCGAGGTGTGGGTCCCGGCGGGCACCTCGGCCGGAAAGCTCGCCGCGATGAGCGCGCATGGCGCGATCGTGCGGGTCGCGGAGGGGGATCGGGCCGCGGCGGCCGCAGGGGCGGCCCGGCGGGCCGACGAGCCGGGGTGGTATTACGCCAGCCACGTGTACCAGCCGTTGTTCGTCGCGGGGGTCAAGACCGTCGCCTATGAGATCTGGGAGCAGCGGGGGAGGAGCGCCCCGGAGGTCGTCGTGGTCCCGGCCGGCAACGGCACGCTCGTGCTCGGGATCGACGCCGGATTCGGCGAGCTGGTCGCCGCCGGGCTCGTAGCGCGCCGACCGCGGATCGTCGCGGTCCAGGCAGCGGCGTGCGCTCCGCTCGCCGGGCTCGAGCCGACCGGCACGACCGTCGCCGAGGGCATCGCGATCGCCCAGCCACCCCGCGGGCACCAGGTGCTCGCCGCGATCGAACGCTCCGGGGGTGTCGTCGCGACCGTGGAGGACCCAGCGATCCTCGACGCCCGCGCCGACCTGGCCCGCAGCGGGGTGTGGGTGGAGCCCACCGCTGCAGCAGCGTGGGCCGCGTGGCGCGACCCGACGGTGCCCGCCCGCTCTACGGCGACGGTCGTGGTGCTCTGCGGGGCCGGGCTCAAATCGCCCGGAACCGGCGGCAACCTGCCGGGAGCGGACCGCTAGCCAGCTGGGGACTCCGGCTGATGGCTCCTGGGTGGCGCAATGCGCTGTCGGGCTCCACGGAGGCGCCGATGGACCAGGGCCTGCCGCCACGATCGCTGCATCATCGGGCAAGGCCGGGCACGGAGCGCTTCGCCACCGGGCAGCTGACGCTCGCCGCCTGGGACCGGATGGTGCGGCAGCCCGCCCGACGGCGCTGAGAGCGCACCATCGCCGGTCGTCGACCTCGACCGAGCGGTCGAGGTGGACGGCTCACGGCCCGGAGGCGGCCGTCGAGATCGTGGGGCGCGAGCGCTGGCTCCTCGTCGACCGGGCCGCAGGGGCGGTCGAGGCTTTGACATCTTGGCCCGCCCCCCGTACGGTCGGTGCCACAATGCTTCGCAGATCGGCAGATCCGGGACCGCCGCTAGTGGGCGGGGACGATCGAAAGGCACCAGCCGCCGCAGTGGTGATCTTCGGCGCCTCGGGTGACCTCACGCGGCGCAAGCTGCTGCCGGCGCTCGGCAACCTCTACGCGCAGGGCCGGCTCTCGCCTGGTGCTGTGGTCGGCGCGGCCCGGAGCCCTATGGACGACGACGCCTTCCGGCAGCGGATCGCGGCCGAAGGCTGCGCCGAGCTGCTCGGCTCGGCCAGCGTCCGTTACGTCACCGGCGGCTACGACGACCCGGCTACCTACCAGCGGTTGCGGGAGGTGCTCCAGGAGCTCGAGGAGTCCGACGCCACGGGGATCAACCGCCTGTTCTACCTGGCGACCCCGCCCGAGGCGTTCGAGGACGTGGTCGCCGGGCTGGCGGGCGCCGGGCTGGACGCCGCCAGGCCGGGCGGTTTCTCCCGTCTGGTCGTCGAGAAGCCCTACGCCCGCGACCTGGCAAGCGCGCGGCACCTCGACACGGTTGTCCACGCCTCCTTCGACGAGTCACAGGTCTTCCGCATCGACCACTACCTGGCCAAGGAGACGGTGCAGAACCTCCTCGCGCTTCGCTTCGCCAACTCGATCTTCCAGCCGATCTGGGACCGCAGCTGGATCGACCACGTGCAGATCACGGTGGCCGAGACCATCGGCGTCGAGGGCCGGGGCGGCTTCTACGAGCGCGCCGGCGCCATGCGCGACATCATGCAAAACCATGTGCTGCAGGTGCTCGCCCTCGCTCTGATGGAGCCGCCGGCGTCCTTCGCTCCCGAGGCGGTCCGCAACGAGAAGGTCAAGCTGCTCGAGTCCATCCGCATACCGACCGGAGAGGAGATCGACCGCTTCGCCGTGCGCGGGCAGTACTCGCGGGGTGGCACACCCACCGAGCACATGTTCGGCTATCGTGAGGAGCCGGGCGTCGATCCG
>JAKABK010000387.1 GCA_021796905.1 Actinomycetes bacterium | reverse complement strand
CTTCACCACCGCCGCCGAGCGCGCCGCGCTGGTGATCGGCTCCCGCTACGTTCCCGGGGGGGCGACCCCCGACTGGCCCCGACGCCGGCGGGCGCTGAGCGTCGCCGGCAACCTGTACACCCGGGCCTGGCTCGGGTGGGGGGTGACCGACTGGACCGGAGGGTTCAACCTCTACCATCGCCGGCTCCTGGAACGCTGCGACCTGCCGAGCCTCCGATCGGAGGGCTACGGGTTCCAGATCGAGATCAAGCTCCGGGCGCTCGAGGTGACCGGCCGGGCCGAGCAGGTGCCGATCGTGTTCACCGACCGCTCGCGCGGGGTCTCGAAGCTGCCGCGTGGGACGGTCGTATCCAACCTGGTGCTCGTCCCCGCCCTACGCCTCCGCACCCCCCCGCCCCGGAGGGCTCTCGGGCCCGCCGCGGTGCCCACCGCCGGCGCCCGGGCGTGACCACCGGCTCCCCGAACCGGCCGGCACACCGATCCCGGCTGGTGGCGGTGGTGGGAGCGGTCGTAGTGGCGGGCGTGGCCCTCCTGGGATCCTGGGCCCGGCCTGCCGGGGCGAGCCCCCTGCCCGAGCCGGTGAGGGAAGCGGTGACCCTGACCTGGCCGGCGGAGCTCGACCGGCTCTACCTCGCCGGGGGCGCGACCAGCTTCGAGCTGACCCTGCGCTCCTCGGCGGGCGACGCCCCGATCGGGGTCTCCGACCTCACGCTCAGCGCCCCGGGGCTCCCTGCCAGGGTTTACGTGGAGCCCACCTCCGTCGTGCTCGTCCCCGGGCGCCCGACGTCGGTCCGGGTGACGGTGGCGGCGACCTCCCGGGCTGCCGGTCGGGCCCTCCCCGAGAGCGGACGGCTGGTGGTCGGCGCCGTGCTGCACACGAGGACCGTCGTGGCGGGGCTCTCGGACAACGTGTTGTTCGCGAACGGTGCGTGGACGATCGCGCCGGGCGCCGAGCGGGCCCTCAGGACCCTGCTCGGCGAGGTGCAACGCTTCGCCGGCCAGGTCACCCGTCTCCAGGTGACCGGTTACGCCGACTCCCTGCCCGATTCGGCCCTGTCGAACCGTACCCTCAGCTACTACCGGGCCCGGGCGGTGGCGTCGTGGCTGGAGCACCACGGGGTCCGGGCGGGTAGCGTGCACCCTGTCGGGGCGGGCGCCACCGACTTCGTGGCCTCCAACGCCACCGCCGCCGGCCGGGAACGCAACCGCCGGGTCGTGGTGGACCTCACGCTGTCCCGGGCGGCGCAACCGGTGCTCGCCGACGCGCAACACCCGGTGGTGATCGTGTCGCTCCCGTCGTCGCCGGCGGTCCGGGCCGCCCGGCCGCCCGCCCATCGGTCCCGGCCAGCCACCGCCCCGCTCGGCGCGGCCGCAGCGGTGGCGGCGGTGGTCGGCGTCGGGGTCCTGTCGGGGCTGGTCGCGCGCCGCCGACGCCGACATGCTGGTGCGCTTCCCGGCCGGCCCCCCCGATGGGTCCACCGTCTCCCGAGGTGGGACCGTCGGCGCCTGGAGGTGGAACGTGGAGCACGACCGGGGAGTTGACCGGCCTGCCGGGCCGGGACGCCGCGACCGGCGACGCCGCCGCTACCCTCGCTCGGCAGCGATGGCCGACCACCGTGACGTCAGGATCCTCGTCGTCGACGACGACACCGCGATGCGCGAGCTGCTCGAGCTGGTGCTGCGCAGCGAGGGGTTCCCGGTTGCTTCTGCCGCCGGGATGGCCGACGCCCGCACCCGGATCCGCGACGACCAAGCGGACCTGGTGATCCTCGACGTGGGACTCGGCAGCGAAGACGGCAGGAGCCTGCTCACCGAGATCCGACGCGACGGCGACCTGCCGGTGCTGTTGATCAGCGGCGACGGCGGCACCGACCAGCGGGTCCTCGGCCTCCGGCTCGGCGCCGACGACTTCCTGGCGAAACCGTTCGCCCCGATCGAGCTGGTGGCGAGGATCGACTCGGTGTTGCGACGGGCCCGCCCGCCGAAGCGTCCCGTCTCGCACGCAGGGCTGCGGATCGACGAAGCCGCTCGCGAGGTCCACCTGCGCGACCGCAGGGTCGGGCTCACCGCCAAGGAGTTCGATCTCCTGGCGTTCCTCTGCCGCTCCCCCCGGCAGGTGTTCTCCCGGGACCAGCTGCTCGAGCGGGTCTGGCAGTCACGTTCGGAGTGGCAGGACGAGGCGACGGTGACCGAGCACATCCGCCGGCTCCGCCAAAAGATCGAGGACGACCCGGCCCACCCGCGCTGGATCACCACCGTCCGCGGGGTCGGCTACCGCTTCGAGCCCTGAAGCGCCACGAGCTCGTCGATCACGGCCAGCAGTCGACCGGGCCGGAACGGCTTGCGCAGCAACCGGGACCAGGGGCCCGCCAGCGAGCCGAGGCGATCCTCGGATGGGTCGGCGAAGCCGGTCATGAACACCACCGGGAGGTCCGGTCGCTGCGACCGGAGGCGGGCGGCGAGCTCCACGCCCGACAGCCCCGGTAGCCTCACGTCGGTGACCAGCACATCGCTGGCCAGCACATCGGCGCCGCCCGGACCGCCAGCCGCTGACGCAGCGCAGAGGACGGCCTCGGCGTGGGGGTGGGCGCTGACCACCGCCCCGGCAGCGGTCAGCACACTGCCGGTCAGCTCCCGCAGCGCCCCGTCGTCCTCGACGACCAGGACCCGGGTGCCGGCGAGGGTGACCTCCGGTGACGCCCGAGGGGTCATGGACCCGTCGGCGGGC
>JAKABK010000386.1 GCA_021796905.1 Actinomycetes bacterium | reverse complement strand
GGGCGTTCGCCACCGAGCTGACCTATGGGACCTGCCGGATGCAGCGGGCGTGCGACTGGCTGGTCGACCGTCACGTCCGGGGCGACACCGACCCGGCGGTGCGGGCCGCGTTGCGGCTAGGCGCCTACCAGCTCGCCTGGACCCGGGTGCCGGCCCACGCCGCGGTGGCCGCGACCGTCGCCGAGCTCGACGGTCCCGGGCGCAGCCTCCTCAACGCGGTCCTGCGACGGGTCGCCGCGGACCTCGCCCGGGGGCCGGTCCACTGGCCGGACCCGGCGACAGCCCTCAGCTACCCGGACTGGGTCGTGGCCCGCCTCGCCTCCGACCTCGGCCCCGAAACGGCCCGCGGCGCGCTCGAGACCATGAACGAGCCGGCCTCGGCGACCGAACGCCCCGACGGTTACATCCAGGACCTTGCGAGCCAGATGGTCGCCGCCCACGTCGGCGCCCGTCCCGGTGAGCGCGTCGCCGATCTCTGCGCGGCGCCGGGGGGCAAGGCCACCGCTCTGGCCGGCACCGGTGCCGGGTTGGTGGTCGCCGCCGACGTGGACCCCGCCCGGGCGCTCACCGTCGCGGCGAACGCCGCTCGCCTCGGTGCCGGATCGGTCGCGGTGGTCGTCGCCGACGCCCGGCGGCCCCCGCTGCGACCCGGCACCCTCGACCGGGTGCTCGTCGACGCACCGTGCTCGGGTCTCGGGGTGCTGCGCCGCCGGCCCGACGCCCGCTGGCGGGTCCGTCCCGGGGACCCACCCCGCCTCGCCGGGCTCCAGCGCAGCCTGCTCGAAGCGGCGGTCCCGCTGCTCGCCCCGGGCGGGACGCTCGTCTACAGCGTCTGTACCCTCACCCTGGACGAGACCGCCGGTGTCGACCGCTGGCTCGCCGGCGCCCACCCCGACCTGGTCGCCCTGCCACCGCCGGCTGCCCCCTGGAGGCCCGCCGGCCGGGGCGGTCTGCTGCTGCCGCAGGCAGCCGGCACCGACGGCATGTTCGTCCTCGCGCTCCGGGCCCCGGCGTAGGCTCGCAGGGCATGGTCCGCTTGGCACCGTCGATCCTCTCCGCCGACTTCGCCGCGCTCGGCGCGGAGATCGACCGGGTCGCGCCCGAGGCCGACTGGCTGCACGTGGACGTGATGGACGGCCATTTCGTCCCGAACCTCACGATCGGCCCGCCGGTCGTCGCGGCGATCCGCCGTCACAGCGACCTGTTCCTCGACTGCCACCTGATGATGACCGACCCCGGTGACTACCTGGAGGCATTCGCCGACGCCGGCGCCGACTCCTGCAGCGTGCACGTCGAGGTCGGCGGCACCTCCGGGCTGCTCCGGGCGATGCGGGACCTCGGTCTCGGCGTGGGACTCGCGCTCAACCCCGAGACCCCCTTCGAGGCGGTCGAACCGTGGCTCGCCAGCCTCGACGTGCTGCTGGTCATGACCGTGCACCCCGGTTTCGGCGGCCAGCGGTTCATCGACGGGGTCCTGCCGAAGATCGAGGCTGCCCGCCGGGCGGTCGACCGGTCCGGCCTCGACGTGGTGATCGAGGTCGACGGCGGCGTCGACACCACCACCGCCGCGCGGGTAGTGGCGGCCGGCGCCCGGACCCTCGTCGCCGGCAGCGCCATCTTCGGTGCCGACGACCCGGCGGCAGCCGCGGCGGAGATCCGCCGGGCGGCGACGGAGGTCGCGGCTTGAGCCGGCCGGCGGCGAAGGTGGTGACCGTCTCCGACGGGGTGGTCGCCGGAACCCGGGAGGACCGCTCCGGGGAGGCGCTCGCCGCCGCGTTGGTGGAGGCCGGCTTCGAGGTGGTCGGGCGCAGCGTCGTCGCCGACGGGGTCGCTTCGGTAGCCGGGGAGCTGGCCCGGGTCACCGCGTCGTTCGCGGGCCTGGTGGTGACCACCGGGGGCACCGGTTTCTCCCCCCGGGACCACACCCCCGAGGGCACCGCCGAGATCCTCGAGCGTCCAGCCCCCGGCCTGGCCGAGGCGATGCGCCTCGCCAACCCGCTCGGACGCCTCTCGCGTGGGGTCGCCGGCATCCGCGGCCGTTGCGTGATCCTCAACACCCCGGGCTCACCGGCGGGCGCCGTCGAGTGCTTCGCGGCGGTCGCCGACGTGCTCCCCCACGCCCTCGCGCTGCTCGCGGACGAACCGACCCGTCACCCGTGACCCGGGACGACGCCTGGATGGCCCGGGCGCGCGCGCTCGGGGCGTCGGTGCGGTCCAGGACCTCACCCAACCCGTGGGTCGGTTGCGTGCTGGTCCCGGCCGACGCCACCGAGGTGATCGAAGCCGCGACCGAGCCGCCCGGGGGGCGTCACGCCGAGGCGGTCGCGCTCGGCCTCGCCGGTGTGCACGCCCGGGGCGCCACCGTCTACGTCACCCTGGAGCCCTGCGCCCACCACGGCCGGACCCCGCCGTGCGCCGACGCCCTCGTCGCCGCCGGCGTCGGTCGGGTCGTCGTGGCGACCGAGGATCCCGACCCCCGTGTCGACGGCCGGGGTCTCGCCCGGCTCCGGGCCGCAGGCATACCCGTGGAGGTCGGCGTCGGACGCTCGGAGGCGGAGATCCTCCTTTCCCCCTACCTCAAGCATCGGCGCACCGGGCGACCGTGGGTGGTCCTCAAGCTCGCCGCGACCCTCGACGGCCGGACCGCCGCCCCCGACGGGACCAGCCGCTGGATCACCGGGCCGGCCGCCCGGGCCGACGTGCATGCCCTGCGGGCCGAGAGCGACGCG
>JAKABK010000014.1 GCA_021796905.1 Actinomycetes bacterium | reverse complement strand
GTAGTGAAAGTCCGTCCGAGCGTCAAGCCGATCTGTGAGCACTGCAAGGTGATCCGGCGTCACCGCCGGGTCATGGTGATCTGCACGAACCCCCGTCACAAGCAGCGCCAGGGCTGAGGCCCGGGGCGCCAGCAGGAAGGAAGACCGAGCAACCGTGGCACGAATCGCCGGCGTCGACATCCCCCGCGAGAAGCGGTTGGAGATATCCCTCACCTACATCTACGGCGTCGGCCGCAGCGCCTCGGGGCGCATCTGCGAGGGGACCGGGATCGACCCTTCCACCCGGGTCCGGGACCTCACCGACGAGGAGGTCGCCCGGCTGCGCAACTGGATCGACACCAACCTGAAGGTGGAGGGCGACCTCCGCCGGGACGTGTCCCAGGACATCAAGCGCAAGATGGAGATCGGTTCCTACCAGGGGATCCGCCACCGCCGGGGCCTCCCGGTGCGCGGGCAGCGAACCCACACCAACGCCCGGACCCGTAAGGGCCCGAAGAAGACCGTCGCCGGCAAGAAGAAGGTGCGCAAGCACTGATGGTCCGCCCGCCCCAGGTCGATCCGATCACCCCCACCGCCCCCCGAGCAGCGAGGAAGCACTGAGTTGGCCAAGCCGAAGCCGGGAGGCCGTCGCCCCCGCAAGCGTGAGCGCAAGAACGTCACCCACGGGGTGGCCCACATCAAGAGCTCGTTCAACAACACCATCGTGTCGATCAGCGACCCCGACGGCAACGTCCTCGCCTGGGCGTCCGCGGGCAACGTCGGCTTCAAGGGGTCCCGCAAGTCGACCCCCTTCGCCGCCCAGCTCGCCGCCGAGGCGTGCGCCCGGCGGGCGATGGAGCACGGTGTGCGCAAGGTCGACGTCCTCGTCAAAGGTCCCGGCTCGGGCCGGGAGACCGCCGTGCGCTCCCTGCAGGCCAGCGGTATCGAGGTGTCGGGGATCAAGGACGTGACCCCGATCCCGCACAACGGTTGCCGCCCGAAGAAGCGACGGAGGGTCTGAGCCATGGCTCGCTACACAGGGCCGGTCTGCCGGTTGTGCCGCCGGGAGAAGATGAAGCTGTTCCTGAAAGGCCCCAAGTGCGACTCGATGAAGTGCCCGATCGAGCGCCGCCCGTACCCTCCCGGTGAGCACGGCCGCGACCGGATGCGCCAGGGCTCCGAGTACCTCACCCAGCTGCGGGAGAAGCAGAAGGCGCGACGCATCTACGGGGTCTTCGAGAAGCAGTTCCGGAACCTCTACGAGGAAGCCAACCGCCAGAGCGGCATCACCGGCGAGAACCTCCTGCGGATGCTCGAGCTGCGGGCCGACAACGTGGCGTTCCGGGCCGGCTGGGCCTCCAGCCGGGCCCAGGCCCGCCAGCTCGTCCGCCACGGGCACGTGACGGTCAACGGCAAGCGGGTCACGATCCCGTCGTACCGCACCCGCAAGGGTGACGTGGTCAGCCTGAGGCCCAAGGCCCGCCAGATGATCGTGGTGCGCCACAACATGGACACCCTCGACCGCCGGGTGCCCGCCTGGCTGGAGGCCGGCGCCGACGGTCACGAGGTGACCGTCCGGGAGCTGCCGCTGCGGGACCACATCGACGTCGCGGTCCGCGAGTCGCTGATCGTCGAGCTGTACTCCAAGTAAGCCGAAGAGGGAACCCCCACATGCTCATGATCCAACGACCGACCGTAGAGCCCCTCGGGGAGCAGGAGGGGGACCGGCAGCGTTTCGCGATCGGACCGCTCGAGCCGGGTTTCGGCCACACGATCGGTGTCGCCCTGCGCCGGACCCTGCTCTCGTCGATACCGGGCGCGGCGGTCACCCAGGTCCGCTTCGACGAGGCGCTCCACGAGTTCACGACCCTGCCGGGCGTGAAGGAGGACGTCACCGACATCATCCTCAACCTGAAGGACCTGGTCCTGCGGGTCGACTCCGACGATCCGGTCACCCTCCGCCTCGACGTGCACGGGCCGGCGACGGTCACCGCGGCGGACATCGCCGCGACGAGCGACGTGGAGGTACTGAACCCCGAACTGGTGATCGCCACGGTCAACCACAAGGGCCACCTCGCGGCCGACCTCACCGTCGAGCGGGGACGGGGATATGTCTCGGCGGACCGCAACAAGAGCTCCTCGACCATCGGGGTGATCCCGATCGACTCGATCTACTCCCCGATCCGACTGGTCGCCTTCACCGTCGAGCCGACCCGGGTCGAGCAGTCGACCAACTACGACCGGCTGGTGATCGACATCACCACCGACGGTTCGATCACCCCCCGCGAGGCGCTCGCCTCGGCCGGGGACACCCTCCGCTCGCTCATGGGCCTGATCGCCGGGATGAGCGACGCACCCCTCGGCCTCGAGCTCGGCGACATCAGCGCGGTGGCGAGCGGCTCCCCGGACCTGGACCTGCCGATCGAAGAGCTCGACTTGACCGAGCGTCCCCGCAACTGCTTGAAGCGGGCGCAGGTCAACACCGTCGGGGAGCTGGTGATGAAGACCGAGGAGGACCTCCTGGCGATCAACAACTTCGGTCAGAAGAGCCTGGACGAGGTCCTCTTGAAGCTCGACGAGCGGGGCCTGTCGCTTCGCGGGAAGGAAGCGTAAGCCGTGTCAGGCATTCCTGGTCGTCCGAAGAAGGGCCGCCGCTTCGGGGGCGACGCCGCCCACCAGAAGGCGATGTTCGGGAACCTGGTGGCGTCGCTGATCGCCGCCGAGGCGATAGTGACCACCGAGGCCAAGGCGAAGGCGCTGCGACCGGTGATCGAGAAGTGCATCACCAAGGCCCGCAAGGCTCACGCCGACCCCTCCACAGCGGTCCACCAGCAGCGTCAGGTCGTGGCCTTCATCCGGGACAAGGACATGTCCCACAAGCTGTTCGCCGAGATCGGCCCCCGCTTCGCGGACCGTCCCGGCGGCTACACCCGGATCCTGAAGCTGGGTCCCCGCCACGGGGACAACGCTCCGATGGCGCGTATCGAGCTCGTCGACTGAGGTTCGCGCCGGTGAGCCGGTGACCCTCTTCAGCGACCAGGCCGGCCCGGGCGGCCCCTCGGCGGTGACCGACGGGCCGGTGCGCCGGGTGCGACTGCTGGTCGCCTACCTCGGCGCCGGCTTCAGGGGTTTCGCCGCCCAGCCGGGTCAGCGGACCGTCGCCGGTGTGCTCGCCGGCGCTATCGAGCGTCACCTGCGCCACACGGTCGAGATCACCTGCGCCGGTCGGACCGACGCCGGAGTCCACGCCTGGGGGCAGGTGGTCAGCTTCGACGCCCGCGCCGACGTGGACCTGTCGGCGTTGCAGCGATCGGTCAACCGGGCGTTGCGTCCCGAGGTGGCGGTCCGGGCGGCGTCGCTCGCCGCGGCCGACTTCGACGCCCGACGCTCGGCGACTTACCGCGCCTACCGCTACCGGGTGCTCAACCTCCCGGCTCCCGACCCGTTCCGGGCCGCGTCGTGCTGGCACGTCGAGACCCCCCTCGACCTGCCGGCGATGCGCCTCGCCTGCGACCCGCTGCTCGGTGAGCACGACTTCGGGTCGTTCTGCCGGCGGCCGGCACCGGAGGCGAGCCTGGTGCGACGGGTGCGCGACGCCCGTTTCGTCGACGAGGGGGACGGTGTGCTGCGCTTCGAGATCGTCGCCTCGTCGTTCTGCCACCAGATGGTCCGCTCGCTGGTCGGTACCCTGGTGGAGGTCGGCAAGGGCAGACGCAAGGCGGGAGAGATGACCGGGGTGCTCGCCGCCAGGGACCGGTCCGCGGCGGGCGGGATGGCCCCACCACACGGGTTGTGCCTCTGGGAGGTCGGCTACGAGCCGCTCTGCCCGGACCAGCTGTGGCCCGGCCTGGGCGCCAGCTAGGCGAGGCCCGGGCGGGTCACCACCGCTCCTCGACCGCTCCGGGCGGCTCACCGGGGCCCGGTGCCGCCGGGGAGCGACGCAGCGGGACCCACGCCGGGAGGCGCCACGGGTCGAGCGTGCCGCTGCGGACCCGGCGGGTGATGCGCCGCTCGATCACGAAGGCGAGGACCGGGACGAACCCCGCCCCGACCATGGCGAGCATCTCGGCGAGCCCGAAGCGGGCCCGCCGGGCGAGGTCGAGGGCCGCCACCAGGTACAGCATGTAGAACACCCCGTGGATCGGCCCGAGGATCGTCACGAGCTGCGGGTCGCCGAGGGCCTGGAGGGGGATCCCGGCGAACACGAGCAGCGCCAGGCCGACCCCCACCACGTAGGCGAGCACCCGGTAGCGCAGCAGCGCACCGTCGATGCCGGAGAAGTCGCCCAGGGTGCTCACGACTCGGTCGGGGCCCCCCGCGACGGCACCCCGTGCGGGTTCCGCCACGACTTGCGGGTGCGCCCGACCGCCAGGCGGGCCAGGTAGGCGTTGTACTCCGAGAGCTGGTGCAGCGGGGTGCCCCCGGTCGCGGCGAGCGCCTCGGCGTCCCCTGCCGGCACCGGGAGGGCCGCACCCAGCTCCGACGCGAGCTCGGGGCGGCTCGCCACCTGGAGGGGATGGTAGAAACCGCTCGCCGTCTCCGGCGGCGGTGGCACCATCGGGCCCTTGGTCGCGGCACGCCGGGCCCTCTCGACCTTGCGGGCCTCGACCCGGGCGGGGTCCTCGTGGATGAGCTGCCACCAGCCGAACACCGACAGGATCGAGAACACCGGCCACTCGACCACGTACAGCCAGCTGAGCATGTTCCCGCCGATCGCCGCGTGCACCTGCCAGTCGGCGGCGACCAGGCAGCCCGGCGCGATGATCGCCACCAGCAGGTGGTAGAGCAGCGCCCGCTTCCTGAACCACCGCACGCTCCAGCGCTCCTGCATCGCCCCCGATGCTAGGTCCCGGGGCCCCGCTCGGGGACCGCGGAGAGCCCTCACGGCTCGTCGCCGACGTCGAGCAGCGCCCGCCACGGGGCCGGGCCCTTCACGACGAGCGGCCGGAGCGGGCGTCCCGGGGCGGGCAGCGCGGTCACCCGGGTGCGCCGCCGGTCGCGCTCGGTGACCGCGAAGACGAGGTGCCCGGAGACCACCGCCAAGTGGTTGCCCCACACCTCCGCGAGCCACTCCGGGCCGACCCCGACCGCGAGCGGCCGGCGGGGGTCGTAGGCGCCTCCTGCGGTGGCGGTCAGGGTCGTCTCCCACTCCCTGCGCCCGGCCCAGCGGTCGAGGACCGGTCGGAGCCGACCGGTCGTCGCCGCCTCGAGGGTCGCCCGGTCGCTCGGGTCCACCGAGCTGGCGAGGTGGGCGGCGACCTGTTGGTGCAGCCGGCGCTGGAGGAGCGGGTCGAGGCCGAGCAGCCGGAGCAGGCCGAGATCCGCCGGGTCGGCGCCGGGCTCCTCGCGCAGGCGCGCCAGGGTCTCGTCGCTCACCCGCACCGGGTCGCCGGGATGGCGCGCCCCGAGGACCAGCACCCGGGGGTCCTCGCGGTGGCGTTGCCAGGCCGCGCAGACCGCCGAGCACTCCGGCATCTCCTCGCCGTCGCGGTCGGGCAGGTCGGGGTCGCCGCGGTGGTCGACGGCGGTCAGCACCCCGTCCTGCCAGCGCAGCCGGTGCCGGTTGGGCCCGCAAGCGACCAGGCTCTCGACGGGGGAGGCGAGCCGCTCCCAGTCGCGGTTCATCGCAGGGACAGCTCCACCGACGCCTCACGCTCCGAGCCGGTGACGTCGATGCGCAGCGAGCGCGCCCGGCTGTCGAGCTCGGGTGCGAGACGCCACGCGGCCGCGTCCGGCAGCGAACGGTACGGACCGACGAGGCTGTAGGCGTCGAGGAGGTCGTCGTAGGCGGACAGCGTCACCGGCGGTCGACCCTCGGGCGACGGTCCGCAGGCTCCGAGCACCCACAGGCCGTCGGGGCCGGCGTGCGCCGAGTCCAGCCGGACCGTCTCGGCGCCGAGATCGACGAACGCGCCGAGCACCCAGTCGCCGCGCACGACTGGGGCCGCGGCGCGCCGCTCGACCTGGGAGCGCCAACGCCGGTCGAGAGCGTCCGGGTCCCCGCCCGGGACGAGATCGTCGAGCAGGGCGGCCTGGTGAGCCAACGAACCGGTCGCCTCGAGAGCCCCGACGCTGAGCAGGGCGCGCACGCCGGGGCCGACCGGACCCGGGGAGACGCCGGCCGCGACCCGGTCGAGAGCGCCGGCGACCCAGAGCGCCGCCGGGCTGCGCCGGTGGTCCCGGCCGGAGAGAGGGGGGCGGGCGGCGCTCAGCCCGAGGCGGGCGACGCGGCGTCCGCCGGCCAGGATCTCGACCCCGCCGCGGTCGTCACCGGCCCGGTCCGCCCCCGAGGTCGACACCCCGAGCGGCCCAGCGGCCCGACCGGCCAGCCTCCAGGACCCCGGAGCGGTCGGGACGCGTCCGGCGGGTCCGATCCCGACCGGCTCGGCGTCCCCCGCTCCGATCCGCAGACCCCGCAGGGCCGCTGCGGGGGAGTCCGGTTCCGCCGCGTGGCGCCGGTGCGACCCGGGGGCCTGCGGCGCGCCCGGGGCACGCGACGAAGCCGGCGGACCGGGCCGGGACCGGCGGGTCGCCGGTCCTCGCAGCGGGCCGGGGCGGTGGGCGGAACGGTCCCCTGAGGTCGGGTCGGCGTCGAACGCGGCGTGGATGGTGGCACCGTCGGCTCCGACCGCCACCGATACGACCCGCAGGGACCCGCCCGGTTGCGCCAGGTCGACCGGGCCGATCCCGACCGCCCGGGGAGCGGCGGGTGCTTCGGGCCGCGGTTGGTGCGGGGCCGGTGGCGAGGCCGGACGGGGCAGCGGCCAAGGGGTCGGGTCGGTCCGCAGCGCCCGGGCGAGGCGCAGCAGGCCGAGCAGATCGGCGGGGAGGGACGCGCCGACCAGGCCGACCGCGACGAGGGCCTCGCCGGCGGCCTCCAGCTCCCGTTCCGGGTCCCTCGCGGCCCGGGCCGGGTCGAGCGCGTCCTCGACCAGGAGACGCAGGTACAGCTCCCCGGCCGGAATGTCCACGCCCGGTCCTAGGAGAGGATCTCGACGAGGAAGCCGCAGGCACCGAGGCGGTCGACGACCTGTCGGTGCTGGGCGACGTTGCGGGTCTCGACGGTGACCAGCACCTCGACCTGGTCGGGGGCGAGGGTCCGGCCGTAGCGGTGGTGCTCCACCGAGATCACGTTGATCCCGAGCGCCGCGATCGCCCCGGTGAGCGCGGCGAGCGCCCCGGGATGGTCCTCGACCACCACCCGCAGCGACAGGTAGCGGCCGGCGACCGCGAGACCGTTCTCGATGATCCGGGTCAGCAGCAGCGGGTCGACGTTGCCTCCGGACAGGACCACCACGACCGGGCCGTCGCCGGGCACCCGGCCGGCGAGGACCGCGGCCATCGCCGCCGCCCCCGACGGTTCGACCACCGCCTTGGCCCGCTCCACGAGGGCGAGCATCGCCCGGCTGATCTCGACCTCCTCGACGCACACCACCGAGTCGACGTAGGCCCGTACGTGCTCGAGGACCAGCTCCGAGGTCGACCCGACCGCGATCCCGTCGGCCATGGTCGTCACCGAGGCGAGGGTCACGGGGTGGCCGGCGGCGAGCGCCGCGCTGAGCGTCGGGGCACCGGAGGCTTCGACGCCGATCACCGCCACCTCCCGCCGAGCGGCCCGCAGCGCCGTGGCGGTCCCCGCCAGCAGCCCGCCCCCGCCGGCCGGGACGACCACCACCTGCGCCTCGGGTGCCTCCTCGGCGAGCTCGAGGCCGAGGGTGCCCTGACCGGCGATCACGTCGGGGTCGTCGAAGGGAGGCACGTAGACCGCAGCGTGCTCGGCGGCGTGACGGCGGGCGAGGACGATGCAGTCGTCTACGGTCACCCCGCCGAGGCGCACCTGCGCACCGTAGGCGGCGGTCGCCTCCACCTTCGGGATCGACGCCCCGGCCGGCATGAAGATCGTCGAGGTCCTCCCGGTCATCGACGCAGCGAGGGCGACCCCCTGGGCGTGGTTGCCGGCGGACGCGGCGACCACCGCGGTCCCCTCGGGGAGGCGGGAGATGCGGTTGTAGGCGCCGCGCAGCTTGAACGACCCGGTCCGCTGCAGGTGCTCGGGTTTGAGCAGCACCGGTCGTCCGGCGAGGCGCGACAGGGCCGGCGACGGGCGTACCGGGGTGGGCAGGATCACCCCGGTGAGGCGCGCCCGGGCGTCGTCGATGTCGGCGAGGGTGATCACCGCGGTCCTGGCGGAGCGGTAGGGCCGGGGGCCCCCTCGCCCGAGGGGAGCGACGGGGTCTGCGGGCCGGCGGGCCGTCGAGGGGCGGCCCGAGCCGACCCGAAGGCCTCCTCGCTGCGCCCGGTCCCGGCCGGTCGGGACCGGGCGATCACCGACTCCCGGGCACGGACGTCGGCGAGCCCGGCCTCCCGACGAACAGCCCGCCAGATCGCTAGCTGGGCGGCGTCCTCGGCGGCGTTGGAGCGGTCGGCCCGCCGGGCCCGGTCGAGGTCGACGAACAGCCACTGCCAGACGAGCCCGACGGTCGCGGCGATCGTCAGCAGCTCCGCCGACGACCACAGGTACCCGCCGCCGGCGTGCATCGCCCTGACCGTCACACCAGGGGCGATCGGGCGGTGCTGGCTCTGCATAGCGAGGCCGAGCACCGAGAAGTAGACGGTGCCGAGCAGCACCGTCACGATCCGCCAGCCGATCGCGAGCTGCCGGGGCTTGGGGTCCGGACCGGCGAGCGGCCAGGCGAACAGCCATCCCACCGCGACCAGCTCCAAGTCGATCAGCAGCCGCAGGTCGGGATGGGCGGCGCCGAGACGGTACTCGGGGGTGAAGTACAACCCGAGCAGGGCGGTCCCGTAGATCACCCACTCGCTGACCGGGTGCATCACCACCGCCGCGACCCGCCCGGTGACCGCCCGGCGCGCGAGCCCGGCGCCTTTCCCCCCCGCCTCGAGCCCGAGGCTGAGCGGGCCGGAGAGGACCAGCAGGGGCGGTGCGACGAGGAACAACGCCAGGTCCTGCACGGCGCGGTCGGCGAACCCGGGCAGGACCGGCACCGACCCGAGCGCGATCACGGTGAGGGCGCCGGCGAACAGAAGCGTACGGGTGAGCGGCCAGGTCCCGCCGAGCGACCGGAGCCTCGCGACCCGGTTCGCGTACCAGCCGGCGGCGAGCGCGAGCACGGCGAGGGCAACGACGTGGAGGCCGGGCAGCAGCGTCGCGAGCACCGCCTTCACGGTACTCCCGGGGGTGGCCCTCGCCGACCCGCCGATTGGGACCGGGCCGGCCCGACCGTGTAGAAAGTGCGCCGGTGACAGCGATCGCGACCGGTGAAGCCACGGCCCTGCCCCCCGGGGCGGTCCGCCCCGTCAACCCCGCCGACTACCGCCCGGCGTTCCTCAACGTCGGGGTGATCGTGTGGTTGGCGTCGGAACTGATGTTCTTCAGCGGCCTGTTCGCCGCCTTCTACACCCTGCGGGCGTCGTCGTACTACTGGCCGACCCGCGGTGACCACGTCGACATCGTGACCGTGGGGATGGCGACGATCATCCTGGTGGTCTCGTCGTTCACCATGCAGATGGGGGTGCACCGCACCACCAAGGGGGACAAGACCGGCTTCCTCGGCTGGCTCGCTCTCACCTTCGCCCTCGGCTGCCTGTTCGACGGCATGCAGATCTCCGACTACGCCGGCCGCAACTTCCCGATCTGGCAGGACGCGTGGACCTCGTGCTTCTACGTGCTCACCGGGATCCACGCCATCCACGTCGCCGGCGGGCTGCTCGGGATGGTCTTCATGGGCACCCGGGCCAAGTTCTCGAAGAAGTTCGGGCACCACACCCTCCCGGCGGTCGAGTTCCTCTCCTACTACTGGCACTTCGTCGACGTGGTCTGGATCGCCCTGTACGCGTCGATCTTCCTCCTGCGCGGCCACTGACCCGCCCCGAAACCCGAGGTAGCCCCACTCGATGCATCGTCTCCCAGCCGCCATCGTGGCCCGCTTCGGTCGCCGGAGCCGTCGCCTGCTCGCCGGCCCGGTCCTCGTCGTCGCCGTCGGAGCGGTCGCCTTCGGGTTCTTCGCCGGTCTCGGGGCCACCTCCTCGGCGACCCAGCCGATCGTCTCGCAGAACCCGCAGGTCCTCGCCCAGGGCCAGTACCTCTTCGACGTCCACTGCTCCGCCTGCCACGGCGTCGACGGGGTCGGCCAGGGCGCCAGGCACGTACCCTCCCTGGTGCATGTCGGGGCGGCCGCCGCCGACTTCTACCTGATCACCGGGCGCATGCCGCTCAACACCATCGGCGACCAGGCCCAGCAGCACACCCCGTACTTCACGACCTCCCAGATCGAGGACCTGGTCTCCTACATCGCGGACCTCCCCCGCATCGACCACTCGACGCTCCAGGGACCGGGGATCCCGTCGATCCTGCCGCTGTGCTCCAAGCCCCGGATCGCAGCGGTGCACGGTGACCAGGCCGGCAACGGGGGGACCGACCCCAACTGCGTCACCCTCGCCTACGGCCAGGAGACCTTCGCCCTCAACTGCTCCCAGTGCCACCAGATCACCGGGGCGGGGGGGATCGTCTCCAACGGGATGATCGTCCCGAGCCTGAAGAACGTGCCGCCGCTCGTCGTCGCCGAGGCGATGAGGGTCGGGCCGCAGCCGATGCCCCGCTTCGGTCCCGGCCAGCTGAACGAGAAGCAGCTGTCGGCGGTGGTCCAATACGTCGAGTACCTGCACCACCCGGCGGACCGGGGGGGACTCACCGTCAGTGGGTTCGGCCCGGTCGCCGAGGGCTTCGTCGGCATCCTCGCCGGCCTCGGCCTGCTCCTGTTCGCCTCCCGCATGATCGGAACCCGCGCATGACCACCACCGAGGGAACCCACCACCTCCCCGGCTCCGACGGGGCCGACGGCGACCTACCGGCCTCGCTCCTCCCCGGGAGCGAGGAGTACCTCGAGGACCCGCGCCACTACGGCATCGAGCACGGCGCCCCCTGGCCCGACGACGTCCCCCACGGCCAGAACGACATGCACTGGCGTTACGAGGACGACGAGCGCGGCGCCCGGCGGGCCGAGCTGCGGGTCGCGGCGTGCTGGTCGGTCACCCTGCTGTGCGGGATCGGTCTGGCCTGGGTGTACGTAGCGGGCGGTCAGCCCCAGGTCGAAGGGGGCTTGTTCGCCCTCGGTTTCGGTGGGCTCGGGGTCGGTTTCGTGCTGTGGGCCCGGGACCTGCTGCCCGGTCACGACGTCATCGCCTCCCGGGGCGGGCTCACCCACGTCTCGGAGGAGTCCGACCGGCGTCTCGCGGTCCAGTCCCTCGGGCGGGGCCTGGAGCCGATGGCCCGCAGACCGTTCCTGGCCAAGATGCTCGGCGGGGTGCTGACCGTCTTCGGGATCTCGCTGCTGTTCCCGCTCGCCTCGCTCGGTCCCGCGGTCGACGGCCAGTTCGCGGTCACCGCCTGGCGGCGGGGGATCCGGGCGGTCAGCGAGGACGGGAGCCCGGTGAGACCCGGCGACATCGAGGCCAACGGGGTGCTCACCGTGTTCCCCGACACCGGGGAGGACCCCGGGTCACCGGCGATGGCCCAGTCATCGGTGGTGCTGATCAACCTGGCCTCAGCCCCCTTCGAGGTCCGCCCGGACCGCAAGGACTGGCACATCGGTGCGGTCGGCAGCCAGAGCTGCATCGTCGGCTTCTCGAAGATCTGCACCCACGCCGGCTGCCCGGTCAGCCTCTACAACTGGTCGGCCCACGAGCTGATCTGCCCGTGCCACCAGTCGACCTTCCGGGTCCTCGAGGACTGCAAGCCGATCTTCGGGCCGGCGCCCCGCAACCTCGCCCAGCTGCCCCTCGCCGTCGACGCCGAGGGTTACATCATCGCCCGCAGCGACTTCAACGAGCCGGTCGGTCCGGGATACTGGAACCGGCCGATCCGGGTCAACCCCAACACCGGCGCCGCCGTGAGGTACTCGTGAGCACCACCGAGCAGCGGCTCGCCGCCGAGAAGCGACAGTCGCTCGCCAAGGCCGGCACCGACTACATCGACGACCGGTTCGGCTCGTCGCCGTTCCTGCGCAGCGCGATGGACAAGATCTTCCCCGACCACTGGTCGTTCATGGTCGGTGAGATCGCCATGTACTGCTTCGTGGTGCTGATCGTCACCGGCGTCTACCTGGCGCTGTTCTACGTTCCCTCGTCGCAGGTGATCGTCTACCACGGCTCCTACGCCCCCCTCGACGGCCAGCGGATGTCGGAGGCGTACGCCTCGGTCATCAACATCTCCTTCCACGTCCGCTTCGGGCTGATCATGCGCCAGACCCACCCCTGGGCGGCGGTGGTGTTCATGGCGGCGATCGCTTTCCACATGTGCCGGGTGTTCTTCACCGGAGCGTTCCGCAAGCCCCGGGAGGTCAACTGGACCATCGGGCTCACCCTGCTCACCGCGGTGATGCTCGAGGGTTTCAGCGGCTACTCGCTGCCCGACGACCTGCTGTCGGGAACCGGGCTCCGGGTGGTCTACTCGATCATCGAGTCGATCCCCCTGATCGGCACCAAGCTGGCCTTCGAGCTGTGGGGTGGGCCCTTCCCCGGGACCTCGCTCATCCCCCGGCTGTTCGTGCTCCACGAGTTCCTCTTCCCCGCCCTGCTCGTCGGGCTGCTCTCGGCGCACCTCGCCATCCTGTGGCGCCAGAAGCACACCGACTTCCCCGGGCCGGGCAAGACCGAGACCAACATCAGGGGCAGCCGCTTCTTCCCCCAGTACATGCTCAAGGGCGGGGCGATGCTGTTCCTCACCGCCGGGGTGCTGCTCGGCCTCGGCGGCCTGGTCCAGATCAACCCGATCTGGCTGTACGGCCCGTACCAGCCCTACAACGACTCCGCCGCGTCGCAGCCCGACTGGTACGTCGGCTGGTTGGACGGGTCGCTGCGGCTGTTCCCCCACTGGGAGTTCCGCTCCTTCGGCTACGAGATCGCCAACCCGTTCTTCCCGGGCATCCTGATCCCCGGGATCCTCTTCGGGGTGATGTACGCCTGGCCGATCATCGACGCCAAGATCTACAAGGACCACGTCGCCCACAACCTCCTCGACCGTCCACGGGACAAACCGTTCCGCACAGCGGTCGGTTGCGCCGCGCTCACCTTCTTCTCGGTCCTCACCCTCGCTAGCGGCTCGGACGTGCTCGGCAACGACTGGCACATCAGCTACGAGCTGATCATCGAGATCCTCCAGATCCTCGTGTTCGTCGGTCCGGTCGTCGCCTTCCTGATCGCCTACCGGGCCTGCATCCAGTTGCAGCGGACCGGGAACATGATCATCAAGAAACCGATCGGCGGGATCATCGTCCGGGGTAGCGACGGGGCGTACCACACCCTCGGCGACGACCACGGCGGGGACCACCCGACCCACGCCGGCGACGTCCCGGTCGACCACCGGGCCGGAAACGGTCACCGCAACAGCGACGGTCACGGCAACGGTGTCGCCGGTGGGGATGTCGCAGCGGTGCCCTCCGGGGCGGCCGGCGAGGGGACCCCACCGGGCGGCGACCCGGAGGGCTGAGCCGGACCAGCCGGTCGGGGCCGACGGTCGCTCGGGTCCCCGGCAGGCGGGCGACCCGGCCGGTACCGGGGTACGCCTGGCCACACGGAGCTGCGCCGGGCCATCCCGGGCCCATCCCGGGCTAGTCGGTGAGGGTCGCCGTCTCGGGCCGGTGCGGGTCGCGGCGGGTGAGGGCGATGATCGGCCCGACGATCAGCACCAGGCCGACGATCTCGCCGGCGATCGAGCTCGCGGCGTGCGCGAACGGCTCGTCGAAGACCGCCACCCCGATCAGGATGCTCGCGAGCGGGTCGACGGTCGACAGCGTGGGGAGACTGGCGCGAAGCGGCGCCACCCGGAAGGCGAGCTGGTTGAGCAGCAGACCGCCGAGCCCGGAGGGGAACAGGGCCCAGAACGGCCATTCGGTGAGCGCGACGAGACCGTGGCGTCCGAGCTCGGTGGTCACCACCTTGAGGAGCCCGGCCACGGCGGCGAAGCCGAGGCCGGCACCGAAGCCGAGCACCGGGGCGGCGAGCTTCGAGCTCGAGCGGACGCCGACCACCCCGGCGCCGAGCATGCCGGCACCGACGACCACGACGGTGACGATCGTCGGCACCGTGTCGGGGGCGCCGGCGGGACCGTGACCTGGCGTGGCCGACAGGAGGAACACTGCCAGGCCTCCGGCGAGCAGGGTCGCCCAGGCGATCTCGACGGCGTCGGGACGGCGGCGCTCGATCAGTTGACGGACCGGCAGCGCGAAGATCAACCCGGTGACGAGCAGCGGCTGGACCAGGGTGATCGGCCCGGAGTGCAGCGCCACCGCGTGCAGCGCGAAGCCGACCGACTCGGTGACCATCCCGACGATCCACAGCGGGTGGCGGACGTTGCCGGCGACGAAACGGCCGATGCCGGCACGGTCCGGGCGGCCCTCGTCCCGGCGGCCCGTCCCGGCGACATCCGGGCGGCGCTCGGCCCGCCGACCCGTGGCGGTGTCGACCAGCTCGGCCGAGCGGTGGAGCAGGGCGGTCGCCAGGGCGTAGGTGGCGGCGGCGGCGAGAGCGACCACCGCTGCTAGGACCATCAGCGGGCGGCCCGGCCCGATCCCACCCGGCTGGCCAGGCACTCCACCGGGCGATGGTACCTGCAGCAGCGCCGCTCGACACCGCGACCGGCACCCCGGGTCGTCGTGGTCGGGCAGGTGCCGGGGCGGCGTGGCCGATGACACATTCCGCGCCCGTCGGGGCGCCGCTAGCTTCGGTGGCGAGCCCCGGAGCTGTGGCGGCCCCGGGGCGGTCGGGGAGGGGGACATGACCGGTTCGGGCGTCGGGGCGGCTGTCGACGGGGGACCGCT
>JAKABK010000385.1 GCA_021796905.1 Actinomycetes bacterium | reverse complement strand
ACCCCACCCGAGCGCAGCTGGCGCTCGAGCGACTCGAGGTAACGCCCGACGATCGGGCGCACGTAGCTGTTCGCGACGGTGGTGATGGTCCGTTCGTACTCGCGGATCTCGGGGAGGATGTCGGAGGAGAGCGACACCGGCACCCCGGGCAGCTCGACGTCGGCCAGCTCGCCGACGCGCCGCTCGTGGTCGGGGTTGGCGAAGGAGTTCACCAGCGCGACGGTGAGCGCCTCGATCCCCTGCGCCCGCAGGTGGCGCAGAGCGTCCCGGGCGGCGTCGAGGTCGAGCTCGACGAGCACCCGGCCCCGGGTGTCGACCCGTTCGGGCACCTCGACGGTGTCCTCGAGGTGGGCGAGCGGTGTCGGTTTCGGCCAGGTGATCCACCCGGCGAGCCCGCCGGGCACGAAGGAGCGGGCGACCTGCAGCACCTGGCGGAAACCTGCGGTGGTGACCAGACCCACCCGGGCTCCCTTGCCCTCGAGGATGGCGTTGGTGGCGACGGTGGTGCCGTGCAGGAAATAGGCGACCTCGGACGCCTCGATACCCGCCTGGGCGCAGACCTTGCGGACCCCTTCGAGCACCCCGACCGACTGGTCGGCGGGCGTGGACGGTGTTTTCGCTCTCTGCGTCACCCCGCTCGCCTCGTCGATCAACAGCACGTCGGTGAACGTGCCCCCGACGTCGACACCCAACCGGTAGGCCATCGCCTCCCCTTTCTCAGACGATCCGTTCGGCGCCTAGCGCTTGCAGCTGCTCGTCGCCGAGCCCGAGCAGCCCTCGGTAGATCTCGTCGTTGTGGGCCCCCAGTTCGGGCCCGAGGTCGCGCACCGACCCGGGGGTCTCCGAGAGCTTCGGTGCAACGTTCTGGAGGGGAAAGTCCCCGAGAACCGGGTGGGCCAGGCGGACGAAGGCTTCCCGGGCGGCGAAGTGCGGGTCGGCGAGCATGTCCTTGGTCTGGTAGATCCGACCTGCGGGAACGCCGGCTTCGCCGAGCGTCTCGAGCAGCGGGTCGGCGTCCACGGTCGCGGTCCAGGCGGCGACGATCGCGTCGAGCTCGACCTGGCGGGCGGAGCGGGCGTCGTTGGTGGCGTAACGCTCGTCGACGGCGAGCTCCGGGCGTCCCATCGCCGCGGCCAGGCGGGCGAAGACCGTGTCGCGGTTGGCGGCGACGAGGACCTGGTCGCCGTCGCGGGTGGGGTACACGTTGGAGGGCGCCGCACCGGGCAGGACCGAACCGGTCCGCTGACGCTGGTAGCCGGCCAGCTCCCATTCGGGCAGCACCGCCTCCATCAACGCGAGCACCGCCTCGTAGATCGCCGAGTCGACGACCTGCCCCCGGCCGGTGCGGTCCCTCGCACGCAGGGCGAGCAGCGCTCCGAGCGCCGCGAAGGTTGCGGCGAGCGAGTCTCCGAGGGAGATCCCGACCCGTGACGGCGGGCGGTCCGGCTCCCCCGAGAGGAAACGGATCCCACCCATCGCCTCCCCGATCGAACCGAACCCGGCCCGGGGTGCGTACGGGCCGTCCTGGCCGTAGCCGCTGACGCGCACCACGATCAGGCGGGGGTTGATCTCGGCGAGACGGTCCGGTCCGAGGTCCCAGCGTTCGAGGGTCCCGGGACGGAAGTTCTCGAGGAGGATGTCGGAGGACCCGAGGAGCCGGCGGAGCAGGTCCCGGCCCTCGGGTCGGCGCAGGTCGGCGGTGACCGACTTCTTGTTGCGGGCGATGATCGGCCAGTGCAGCGAGCGGCCCTGGACCTTGACCTGGCCCCACTGGCGCATCGGGTCCCCGCCGGCGGGGTCCTCGACCTTGATCACCTCGGCCCCGAAGTCCCCGAGCAGCTGCCCACAGAACGGGCCGGCGATCAGCGTGCCGCACTCGACGACCCGCACCCCCTCGAGCGGCCCGCCGGCGCCGCTCAACGCCGCCCCCCTCCCCCGGCCACGCCGGCACGCCCGCCCATCACTCCAGCCCCCCGGGCGGACCGGGCCGCCCGACACCACGCCCCCCACCCGGCCACGCCGGCAGGCGCCGGCCGGGCGACAACCCCTCCACGTCGCGGCGAAGGGTGACCCGGGCCGCCTCGACGTGGGCGTGCATGACCGCCTCCGCCCACTCCGGCCGGCGGGCCCGGAGGGCGGCGACCAGCTCCCGGTGGTGTCCCATGCTGCGAGCCAGCTCCTCGGGCTCGTAGCGGTGGAAGGTGCGCATCACGAGCGGCATCTGCACCAGGCTGGTCAGCAGGCCGGCGACGTAACGGCTCGACGCCGCCCGATGGACCTCCCGGTGCAGCTCGGAGTTGAGCTCGCCGATCCGGTCGTGGTCCGGCCCTCCCGACCGGGCGGCCGCCTCCTCCATCGCGTCGCAGAGATCCTCCAGGTGGGCGACCTGGGCGTCGGTCACCCGGGTCGCCGCCCGTCTCGCCCCGTAGCCCTCCACCAGGGCCCGCAGCTCGAAGATCTCGTCCAGCTCGCCGGCGCTCCAGGTCGCGACCAGCGCCCCCCGCCGCGGCTCGACTGTCACCAGGCCCTCGGCGTGCAGGCGGCGCAGCGCCTCTCTGACCGGGGTCCGCGACAGGCCGAGAGCGCCGGCGAGGTCCTCTTCCTTGAGACGGGTGCCGCCGGGGTGCTCGCCGCTCACGATCCCGTCGCGCAGCGCGGCGTAGGCCGCGTCCGCCGAGCTCACCGCTCCCCCATCATGTATACAACACTGCCCATCCTCGGGCCCGATGTCAAGCAACACTGGG
>JAKABK010000384.1 GCA_021796905.1 Actinomycetes bacterium | reverse complement strand
CGACCAGGTTCGGGACCGCGATCAGCTGGGGGCCGCCCCCGACCGTCAGGGTGACGGTCGAGCCCTTCGCCCCGGGGCTCCCCGGCCCGGGGACCTGGCCGAGCACGATCCCCTTCTTCGCGGTGTCGCTGGTCTGGGTGGTTGTGGTGACCACGAAGCCCTCCTGGGTGAGCTTCTGGGTCGCGGCGGCTGCCTTCAGCCCGTCGACGGCGGGGATGGGCACCGTGATCAGCGTCGTGTCGAGGAGCACCGAACCTCCGGCCGGCACCTTCGCGGGCGGCGCCGGGGACTGCGCGACGACGCGAGCGTCGTTCACCTGGTTGACCCCCTGGACCCTCCAGGAGAGCCCCGCCTCGCGCAGCGCCGCCTCGGCCTCCCCGAGGGTCTTGCCGGTGACGCCCGGAACCACGATCCCGGAGGACTGGCCGATCATGCCGGTCTTGTAGAGCACCAGCCCGACGATCGCGAGGAGCACGACACCGAGGAGGGTACCGAGCGCCGCGAGCAGCCCCCGGCGGGGCCGCTCCTCGCCGGAGCCACCTCCCACGTCGGTGACGACCGGGACCTCGCCGGTGTCGGCGAAGGCGGCGACGGGTGCGAGGACCGTAGAGCGGGGCTCCTGTACCGCGGCGACGCCCCGGCCGCTCGCGAAACGTTGGAGGTCCTGGCGCAGCGACTCGGCGCTCTGGTAGCGGCGGTTCGGGTCCTTCGCGAGGCACTTCACGATCACCGCGTCGAGGTCCGGCGCGACGGCCGGGTTGAGGGCCCGGGGAGGTACCGGCTCCTCGCGGACGTGCTTGTAGGCGATGGCGAGCGGGGTCTCGGCGCGGAAGGGGACCTGACCCGTCACCATCTCGTAGAGCACGACGCCGAGCGAGTAGATGTCGGTGCGCCCGTCGAGGCTCTCGCCCTGTGCCTGCTCGGGAGAGAAGTAGCTCGCCGTGCCCATGACCGCGCCGGTCTGGGTGAGGCTGTCGTCGGCGTTCGCCGCTCGGGCGATGCCGAAGTCGGTGACCTTGACCTGGCCATCCTCGGCGAGCAGCACGTTGCCGGGCTTGATGTCCCGGTGTACGACGCCGTGGCGGTGCGCGTAGTCGAGCGCCGAGGCCACGGCCATCGCGATCGAGACGGCGCGCTCGGGGGGCAGCGCACCCTGGGCGCGGAGCAACGTCGAGAGCGCCTCCCCGTCGACGAGCTCCATCACGATGAAGTAGGTGGTGTCCGCCTGCCCCCAGTCGTAGACCGAGACGATGTTGGGGTGGCTGAGGCGCGCAGCGGCCTGTGCCTCTCGGCGGAAGCGTTCGACGAACGAGCGATCGACCGAGAGCTCTGGGAAGAGCACCTTGAGGGCGACGCTCCGATCGAGCAGGAGGTCCCGGGCGAGGTAGACCTCGGCCATGCCACCGCGTGCGATGTGCGTCAGCAGCTCGTAGCGGCCGTTGTACGCCGTGGGGGTCACGGAAGCCATGTGGGCAGAGATCCTAGGGCGGGCCCCAGCGAGGCGGGTCGAAGCCGGTCGTGCGGCCGGAAGCCGGGACGGTGTCGGCCCCCTGGGGCGGTGCCCGCTCCGAGCCGGACCAGGTCGGCCCCGGTGGGCGCCATGACGCCTGGCCACCGGTCACGGGTTGACCCGAGGGGGAGCGTGTCGCGGTCCCGGCGTTCGAGAGCGCGGGGCTTCCTCCCGGAAGGATCGCCGCCGTGGTGTCGGCCGTTGCCGACGCGGTTGCTGTTGCTGTTGCTGCGCCTGCGCCTGCGCCTGCTGCTGCCGGTGTTGCCGACGCGGTCGCCGCCGAGGGGGTGGCGGCCGTTCCCGTGGCGGTCGAGGTCGTCCCACCCGTGGTCGCACCCGTGGTTGTGGTGGTGGTGGTCGATCCGCCCCCGCCTGTGCTCGGGGTGGTGGTCGTCCCAGCGCCGCCGGTGCTCGGTCCGGTCGGCCCCGAGCCGGTCGTCGTCGACGTGGTGTTCGACCCCGAGCCGGTCGTCGTCGACGTGCTCGTCGAACCCGTCGGCTGGTGGCCCGCGGCGCTGGCGAGTGCAGCTTCGAGCAGTGCCCGGGCGATCGGTCCGGCCGTCGAGGAGCCCGTGGTGCTGGCCGGCTGGTTGTTGACCGACACGGCGACGACGGCGACCGGGTCCTGCGCAGGGGCGAACGCCACGAGCCAGTCGTCGTTCGTGTTCGCGGTGCCGTGTTGTGCGGTTCCGGTCTTGGCCGCCACTTCGACGCCGGGGATCGCGACGTTGGGCGCCGTCCCACCGGGCTGGGTCACGCCGAGCATCAGGGACGTGACCGACGAGGCTGTGGTAGCAGGTACCGCCCGACGCCACGGGTGGGGCTTGTAGGTCTCCACCGGCTGCCCGAGCGAGGTCCGAATGCTCGCCATGACGTGAGGGGTCATGATCACCCCGTGATCGGCGATAGCCGCCCCGGCGAGGGCCATCTGCAGGGTGCTCGCCGCCACGTTCTGCTGGCCGATCGCTGAGTATGCGAGCCCTGGCAGGTCCTTCAGGAAGCTTGCCGGTGGCGGGAAGTACGACGGGGCCGCCCCGGTCAGGTCGATCGGTGGTACGGAGTTGAACCCGAAGGCATTCGCCTCGGCCGCGAGGTTTCCCGGCCCGAGGTCGAGGCCGATCTGGCCGAAGCCGGTGTCGCAGGAGACCTGGAAGAGCACCGGGAGCTGCCCGCCGCAGCGTTCCCCTCCGTAGTTGTGCAGGAGGGTCGTGGTCTGGGGCAGCTTCAGCGCGGT
>JAKABK010000383.1 GCA_021796905.1 Actinomycetes bacterium | reverse complement strand
CACCGAACGCTTCTTGCGCCACGATCCACCACTTCCCGAGGAGCTGGCCGCCGCCCGCAGCCACGTCGCCGGGCTGCTCGACTCGGCCACCGCCGGGCTGCCCCGGTTGCGCGGGGCGACCGTCCTCGTCGGCCTCGCCGGCACCGTCTCCGCCGCCGCCCACCTGGACCTGCGCCTGCCGGCCTACGACCGGAGGGCCGTCCACCACCACCGTCTCGCGGCGCGGACCGTGTCGGACCTGCTCACCGAGCTCGCCGGCGTCCCGGTCACCGTCCGCCGGGACCGTCCCGGCATGGAGAAGGAGCGCTCCGACGTCATCGTCGGGGGTCTGGTCGTCCTGGACGGCCTCCTCTCCCACTTCGGGATGCGCGACTGCTTGGTCTCGGAGTCCGACATCCTCGACGGACTGGTGATGTCGTTGCTCGCCGGTCGCGACCCCGGTGCGCAAGGCGGTCCCCGTGGTCCGCAACCCACGTCCGGGCGAGCCCCCCGCTGACCCACTGGGTACCATCGGTGCCGATGGTCGTCCCCCGCCAAGCGGCCCGCCTAGCCCGATGAGCTGGGGAGCCCATCGGGCCAACCCGCTCGAGCTGTTCGGCCGGCGGGTCGCGCTCCGTCCTCTGGCGGTCAGCGACTTCGAGGCCTGGAGGGAGGTGCGCCGCCGGAGCCGGGACTGGCTGGTGAAGTGGGAGCCGCGCCCGATTCCAGGCCAGCCGGACGCCACCTCCGACCGCCGGGTGTTCGCCGCCCGCTGCGGGGTGCGCGAGCGCGAACGTCAGCTCGGCACCGGCTACGGGTTCGGGATCTTCGTGGACGGGCGCTTCGCCGGGGAGATCAACCTGTCCTCGGTGCAGCGCGGCCCCTACCAGAACGCCTACGTCGGCTACTGGATCGACGAGGCGATGGCCGGTCACGGCTACACCCCCGAGGCGTTCGTGGTGGTCGCCCGCTTCGCCTTCGAGGACCTCGCCCTCCACCGTCTCCAGGCGTCGATCATCCCCCGCAACACCGCCAGCCGGCGGGTTGCCGAGAAGCTCGGCCTGCGCGACGAGGGCACCGCCGTCCGGTACCTGGAGATAAACGGGGTGTGGGAGGACCACGTCCGCTACGCGATCACCTCCGAGGAGTGGGAGCTGCGGGCCGCCGCCTACCGGCGGGACTGGCTGCTGCCCTGAACCGGCCGGCGGAGCCGCCCGGCCCGCTCCTGGGGGTGGTAGCGGTACCAGGCCCGCCCGCGCAGCGCCGAGAACGGGACCGGCCCGAAGTGGCGGCTGTCGGTGCTGCCCGGCGGGTTGTCGCCGACGACGGTCACCTCCGAGCGCCCGAGAGCACCGACCCGTTTGACCAGTAGGCGTCCTGGCACCCTGGGGTCGATCAGCGCGACCACGTCTCCGACCGCGACCCGCCGGGCGCGTACGACGAGGAGCCGGTCCCCGGGTTGGAGCGCCGGGGTCATCGAAGAGCCGGCCACCTCGATCCGGCGCGGCCGCCACCACCAGCCGGCACCGACGGTCCCGGCGACCAGTGCCAAGGCTGCCACGAGTCGCCTCGGGGGCCGGTGGCGGGGCTGGGTAGGGTGAGTGCGACCGTGATTCACGACCAAGGAGTGTCAGTCATGACCGTCCTGTCCCGCCTCGTCGGCCTCGCAGACCATCTCGGGGGGCCGACCGTAGCCCACGCCCACTGCGACCTGCCCTGCGGTGTCTACGACCCGGCTCAGGCCCGTATCGAGGCCGAGTCGGTCAAGGGTTGCATGGAGAAGTTCAACGGGTCCGACGACGCAACCTTCAAGACCCGGGCGGTGACGATCAAGGAGGAGCGCGCCGAGCTGGTCAAGCACCACCTGTGGGTGCTGTGGACCGACTACTTCAAGCCGCCGCACCTGGAGGCCTACCCGCAGCTGCACGAGCTGTTCTGGAAGGCCACCAAGGCCGCCGGCGAGGCCAAGAAGACCAACGACGTCGCCGTCGCCGACGACCTCCTCGCTCAGATCGCCGAGATCGACCGGATCTTCTGGGAGACCAAGAAGTAGCACCAGTCGCCGAGCGGCGGCCCGGTCAGCTCCCGACCGGGCCGCTGCTCACGTCTACGAGCACGCCGTACCCGTCGTAGGCCTGCGCCGAGCTCCACAACATCTTGCCGTTGGGGATCGGCAGCTCGACGCACCCGTTGCTCTGCGGGTAGCCGTAGGACGCCCGGGGGTAGCTGTGGACGGCGTCACCTCCGTTGAAGTAGCTGATCCAAGACACCGGGACCGCGTAGTGGGTGCCGTTGACGTCGGTGCCGCGCATGATCTGGTGGGCGTAGCGCAGGTACACCGGGTAGATGCCCGGCGCGGTCGCCGCCCCCGGGACTCCGGTGTTGGCGAGGGTGGTGAACACGAAGCGCCCGTCGGACCACACCTTCAGGTACTCGGTCCCGGTCTCGTTGACCATCAAGAAGTTGTAGGGGTGGGGGTCGACCCTGCGGGCGGCCACGTCGCGCAGCAGTGTCGTCCACACCTCGATGCCGGGGATCCCGTCGACGGCCAGGCCGTTGTCCGCTTCGAAGGCCATCACCGCCCCCTTGGTCAACACGTTGGGCTGGCCCGCCGACCAGGCCGCCGCGAGGTCGTGGGGGATGTTGGGGTAGGCCCAGGTGAAGGTTCCCGGCACCGGATAGGTCGCGATCGCGTCCGCCTGTCGGGGTTCCTCGGCGAGGGCCGGGGTGGCGGCCGCCGGCGCCGGGGCGGTGTTGGTGGTCGTCGCTGGTGCGGTGG
>JAKABK010000382.1 GCA_021796905.1 Actinomycetes bacterium | reverse complement strand
ATGGTGCAAGGTGATGGACCTGGACCGCTTCGAGCTGGCCTGACCGGCCGGCCGGGACCAGCGTCGGCGACCGCCCGGGACCCGCTCCCCGGGCGGTCGCCCGTCGGTCACTAGGGTTGATCCCCCGGCGCCGCCAGCGCCTCCAGGCGTTGGTGCAACCGACCGACCCACTGCTCGTGCTCGGGCTTCATGAGCACCGAGCGCAGGATCGTGACCGGCCCGTCGGGCGCCGGCAGCTGCGGGTGTGCGCCGGCGAACGAGGCGGGGTCGATCCGTAGCGTGCTCAGCCACACCGGGTCCGGTCCGGTCGGGCTGGTGGCGAGGATCCGCTCCGAGCTGTGGGTGATCGCCGCGGGGGTGGCGGGACCGCCCGCCGCCGGGCCGGCGGCGCCGGTCGCGAAGTAGGTGACGATGTCGAGCTCCGGGTCGACGTGCAGCTGGAGGCGTCCGCTGGCCCGGAGCCGGCCGGCTAGCTCGAGCGCAGCGCGCCGTCCGGCGGCGAGGATCGGGCCGAGGCCGGTGGCGGGCTGTAGCGGCAGGGCCCGCAGGGTGAGCCACAGACCGGCGGCGGCCGCCCCGCTCCGGGAGCACTCCAGGCTGATCTCCCCCAGGTGGCGTTCGGCGGGGGTGAAGTAGGTGTAGGGCGAGTCGTGGGCGTACAGGCGTGCCACGGACGGGTCGGCGAAGAGCACCGCCCCGCAGCCGTAGGGCTGCAGCCCGTGCTTGTGGGGGTCGACGACCACCGAATCGGCGGCTCCGATCGCCCTGAGCGAACCTGCGACCCCGGCGTCGAGCAGGCAGCCGCCCGCGCCGGGACCGCCGGCGGGCGCCCCGTCGCCGGCGAGGAGGGCGAAGAACCCGCCGTAGGCGGCGTCGACGTGAACCCGGACCCCGTAACGGTCCCGCAGCTCGAGCGCCCCGACGATGTCGTCCACCGCGCCGAGGCCGGTGGTGCCGGCGGTGACGACCAGGGTCCCGACATCGCCCCGGCGGCACTCGGCCTCGGCCGCCTCGAGGTCGAGGTGCCCGGTCGGGTCGGAGGGGAGGGCGGTGGCGGTGACCCCGAGCACCCCGCACATCCGGGCGTGGGTGTAGTGGGCGTTGTCGCCGTGGAGGACCCGGGCGCCGGGACGAAGTTGCCGGGCGACCCAGAGCGCCTCGAGGTTGGCGACCGTCCCGCCGGAGCTCAGGTGCCCCAGGTGGTCCGCGGGCAACCCGAGCATCCCGGCGAGCTCGGCGACCGCCTCCAGCTCCATGCCGGAGGTGACCGGAGAGCCGTCGAGGGCGTGGTTGTTGGGGTTCACGAGCATCGCCGCGAGGTGGCCGGCGACCGCGACGGGATGGGGGGGCTTGAGCATCTGGCCGGCGTAGCGGGGATGGAAGAACGGGTGGTTGGCGGCCATCCTCCGCTCCATCTCCTCCCACGCCTCCTCGAGGAGCCGCTGGTCGGGAAGGAGGGCCTCCGGCTCGGGTCGGGGACCGAAGCCGGCCTCCCAGTTGCGCACCAGCGCCACCGCCCGCCCGAGCAGGTCGGCACCGACGTCGGTGGTGCCCCGCTCGGGACCGGGCTCGACGCCCGCCTCGCCAGGTCCGCCCGGCGGTTGGTCGGTCCGGTCGGCGGTCACCTCTTCGACCGTAGCGGTAGGAGCGCCTGGGCGCTCGCTGGGCCCTCAGGCGTCGGGATCGCCGAGGCGGGCGGCGAGAGCCCGCTGCGCCCTGAAGATGCGGGGAGCTCCGCTGCTCGGCGGTCGTGGAGCGCTCTCGACGTCGGGTCCGGTCGCAGTTCCCGCTCGAGGCGGACCAGCGACGCGAGGTCGGCCAGGCGGTGGGTGCCGACGACAACCCCGGCGAGCAGCGCCGGGCCGTCGCCGAGGCCGAAGTGGTGGGACCCGCCACGGACGTCACGGTCGGCGACGGGGGAGCGTTCAGCGCTCAACCAGGGGGTGAGGATCACCCCGGAGCTGCCCGGGGCGGCAGTACCGGCGAGAGCGAACAGCTCCTCGAAGGTGGCGGAGCCGCCGAGCGCGTCCCGGAACCACTCGACGCAGCGACCGGCGGTGTCCTGGTTGTCGACCAGCAGGTAGCCGTCGGGGGTGAGGCCGGGCACGGTTGCGAGCTGGTGGATCAAGTCGGTCCTCTTGCGGGGCGGGGGGCAGCTGATCCAAGAGGTGGTGCTGATCGCAAGGTGGGCCTGGTGCATCCCGACGGCTCCGGCGCCGGCTCCCGCCGAGTGCAGGTCCGGGACGCCGGAGACCACCGGGGTCCCCGCCCGGATGTCGAGCACGGCGGCGACCTCAGGGAGCACGCCGGCGACGACCGGGCCGGTCGGGACCAGCGGCGGCAGCTCGGTCGGGTCGATCCCGCTGCGCCTCAGCAGTTTCGGGTCGTGGGTGGCATCACCGTTGCGGGTGTCGACCAGCCAGCTGGCGGTCATCGAGGCCGGCGTCGCACTGGCGGCTCCGCAGAGCCGCATCGCCAGGTAGTCGACCGGTTCCAGGTACCAGCGGGCTGCGTCGGCGACCTCCCGACGGTCGCTCTCGAGGTGCAGGAAGTTCCCGAGGGAGTCGTCACCCGATAGCGAGGGCGGTATCCCGTTGCGTCGGATCCAGCTGACCGCAACGGCAGGCGAGCATCCGGTGAGGACGCCACCGAAGGCCCTACGGGCGTGGCGGCGGCCCCGGGTGTCCATCCACATGACGCAGGCGGCCATCGGCCGGCCCTGCCCGTCGACGGGGGCGGTGCTCGCCCACTGGCCGGTG
>JAKABK010000381.1 GCA_021796905.1 Actinomycetes bacterium | reverse complement strand
GAATATCAACTCTAACGAGCAGATCTCCTACGAGCTGACCTACCTGAACCAGCAGGGGTCCTCGGTCGACCTCGGACAGGTGGTGACCGTCCCGATCGCCAACACCTTGCTCTACGTCCAGCCGGTGTACGTGTCCTCGGTCACCAACCCGGTCCCGGAGCTGAAAGACGTGATCGTCGTCTACGACAACGTCGCCTATCAGAGCGGCAACGCTTCCCTGGACGCGGCCCTCTGCGCGATCACCAACCCGGACGGGTCCCAGCCGTTCGCCGGCTACTGCAGCACCTCCGCTGCTCAGCGCCCCACGACCCAGATCCCGGGTCCGACGGGCTCGACCACGTCGGGTAACAGCGGATCGGGGTCCTCCAAGAGCTCTCCGAGCACTACGGTCCCGCCGAGCTCGGGGGTGACCACCCCGCACGGCACGGTGCCAACCCTGCTCGCCGACGCGGAGTCGGCCTTCCAGCAGGCCAACGCCGCCCTGGCGGCCGGCAACCTCGGCCGCTACCAGACCGACGTCAAGCAGGCGGAGGCCGACGTGGTCGCCGCCGAGCGGGAAGCGCGCGCCGGGCACAAGGCCTCCTCCGGCTGAACCGGCCGGCGGCCCGCTCTCGGTAGCATCTCGGCATGGCGACCCGCGCCGTCAGGCTCTTCGGCGATCCCGTCCTCCGCCAGCAGGCGCCGGAGGTCACCGATTTCGACGCGCAGCTCCGCCAGCTCGTCGACGACCTGCACGACACCCTCTACGACCAGGACGGCGCCGGACTGGCGGCAACCCAGGTCGGGGTGCTCCAGCGGGTGTTCGTCTGGCACGGCGAGGGAGGGGAGGAGGGCCATCTCGTGAACCCGGTGCTCGCCTTCCCCGACGAGGAGCTGCAGGACGGACCGGAGGGGTGCCTGTCGATCCCCGGCTTGTACTTCGACACCAAGCGCCGGTTGCACACCATCGCGAAGGGCTACGACGTGCACGGCCGCCCACTGCAGGTCGTCGGCGAAGGCCGGATGGCCCGGGTGCTCCAGCACGAGACCGACCACCTCGACGGGGTCCTCTTCATCGACCACCTGGACCCCGAGGCCCGCAAGGAGGCCAAACGGGCGATCCGAGAGGCGGAGTGGAGCCAACCGACCGAGGTCCGCGTCAGCCCGCATCCCGTCCGTGGGGTGCTCAGCTGAACCCTGGCGGTCCCTGCTCGTAGGGTGGGTGGGATGCTCTCGTCGTCGAGCACCAGCGAGCGACCGGTCGTGGTGGTCGCCAACCGCCTTCCCGTGGACCAGGTCCGCCTCGCCGACGGCGCTACGGAGTGGCATCCGAGCCCCGGCGGGCTGGTCGCCGCCCTCGAGCCGGTGGTGCAGGCCTCGGGGGGGACCTGGGTGGGTTGGCCGGGGGCGGCCGACGTCGAGCTGGAGGCGTTCGACGCCGACGGTATGCACATCGTCCCGGTGAGCCTGTCGGCAGACGAGGTGGCCGACTACTACGAGGGTTTCTCCAACGGCACCCTCTGGCCGCTCTACCACGACGTGACCGGGGAGCCGGTGTTCGAGCGCCGCTGGTGGGACGCCTACCGAGAAGTGAACCGTCGCTTCGCGAGCGCGGTCGCCGGCGCCGCGACCGAGCCCGGCAGCGTCGTGTGGGTCCAGGACTACCAGTTGCAGCTGGTCCCCGCCTTGCTCCGTGAGCGTCGCCCCGACCTGCAGATCGGCTTCTTCGACCACATCCCCTTCCCCGGGTGGGAGATCTACGCCAGGCTGCCGTGGCGCCGGGAGGTCGTCGAGGGGCTCCTCGGAGCCGACCTGGTCGGCTTCCAGCGCGGCGCCGACGCCGCCAACTTCCTCCGGGCGGCCCGCTCCACCAGTGGTGTCGTGACCCGCGGGTCGGTCATCGAACGCAAGGACGGCCGGCAGCTGCGTGCGGCCTCCTTTCCCATTTCGGTCGACACCGCCGCTCTCGACTGCCTCGCCCGCCGACCCGAGACCCTCGCCCGGGCGGCGCAACTGCGTTCCGAGCTCGGTGACCCGGAGGTCCTCGTGCTCGGCGTCGACCGCCTCGACTACACCAAGGGGATCCTCCACCGTCTCCGGGCGTACGGCGAGCTGCTCGACGAGGGGCACCTCGAACCGCCGGGCACCGTGCTGGTCCAGGTCGCCAGCCCGAGCCGGGAGCGGGTCGAGGAGTACCAGCGCCTACGCGACGAGGTGGAGGCCACCGTCGGGCGGATCAACGGCGACCACAGCGCTCTCGGCCGGCCGGCCGTCCACTATCTGCACCGGACGTTCCCGAAAGAAGAGATGGCGGCGCTGTACCTCGCAGCCGACGTGATGCTCGTCACGCCGCTGCGCGACGGGATGAACCTGGTCGCCAAGGAGTACGTCGCTTGCCGCCACGACGAGCGTGGCGCGCTAGTGCTCTCGGAGTTCGCCGGGGCCGCCGACGAGCTGCGCCAAGCCTTCCTCGTCAACCCCTGGGACATCGACGGGACCAAAGCAGCGATCCGTCGGGCGGTCGCGGTCGGCCCGCCCGAATCGTCCCGGCGGATGCGGGCGATGCGCCGGCGGGTGATCGAGTTCGACGTGCACCACTGGGCCAACGCCTTCCTCGGAGCGCTGGCGATGGTCGCCGAACCCCAGGGTTAGCAGGTGCCGACCCGCTCAGTTCACACGACCACCAGGCCGACCTCGACGTTCCCCCTGGTGGCGTTGCTGTAGGGGCAGACGGCGTGGGCTGCGTCGACCAGCTCCCGGACTGCGTCGGTGTCGACACCGGGTATCGAGACCTCCAG
>JAKABK010000380.1 GCA_021796905.1 Actinomycetes bacterium | reverse complement strand
GGGGTACGCGGCGGACGCCGAGGCGCGCACCCTGCTCGCCGGCCTCGGGCTCGACCCCGAGCGGGCAGAGCTCCCCGTCGGGGTGCTCTCGGGTGGCGAACGCCGACGGGTGGAGCTCGCCCGGATCCTCTTCGGCGGAAGCGACGTGCTGATGCTCGACGAGCCGACCAACCACCTCGACATCGACGCGAAGACCTGGCTGATGGGTTTCCTCGCCTCCTACCGGGGGGCGCTGCTGGTCGTCTCCCACGACCTCGAGCTGCTCGACTCGTCGATCACCAGGGTCCTGCACCTGGACGAGGGTCGGGCCGTCGAGTACAAGGGCACCTACAGCCAGTACCGAAAGGCCCGGGCGGCCGACGAGGCCCGCCTCGGCAAGCTCGCCGACCGCCAGCAGGCCGAGATCAAGCGCCTGTCCGGGCTCGCCGAGTCGATGCGGCACCAGACCGCGAAACGCGCCCGGGTCGCCAAGTCGCTCGACAAGCGGGTCGAGCGCCTCGTCACTTCCGCGGTGGAGGCACCGGCCCGCAAGGAGCGCAACTACCGGGTGCGCTTCCCTGCCCCCCCGCACACCGGGCGGATCGTGCTCGAAGCCGACCGTCTCGCCCAGGCCTACGGCGGTCCGCCGGTGTTCGAGGACGTCAGCTTCTCGGTGGAGCGTGGCGAGCGGCTGCTCGTCATGGGATTGAACGGGGCCGGCAAGACCAGCCTCTTGCGCATCCTCACCGGCGAGCGTCCCCCGGTTTCCGGGTCGTTCCGCTTCGGGCTGGGCGTTTCCCCCGGCTACTACGCCCAGGAGCACGAGGGCATCCGTCCCGGCGTCACCGTCCTCGACCACCTCCGGGAGCGCTCCGACGAGCCGGTCAGCGAGCTGCGCGGCCTGCTCGGCATGTTCGGCCTGATCGGCGAGGTCGCCTTCCAGGACGCCTCCACCCTCTCCGGGGGCGAGAAGACCAAGCTCGCCCTCGCCCAGCTGGTCGCCGGCCGCCACAACCTGCTGCTGCTCGACGAGCCGACCAACAACTTGGACCCGCCCTCCCGGGAGGCGATCGGGCGGGCGCTCTCCGCGTGGCCGGGCGCGATGGTCATCGTCAGCCACGACGTCGGTTTCGTCGCCGAGCTGTCCCCCGCCCGGACCCTGCTGCTACCCGACGGCACCCTCGACGCCTGGAGCGACGACCTCCTCGAGCTCGTCGCCATGGCCTGAGAGCCGCGACGTGACCCACCCCGCCGATCTCGCCGGCGACGTCGAGCTCGCCCAGCGCCTAGCGGACCTCGCCGACGCGATCACCGTCCCGGCCGCGACCCGCCCCGACCTGGTGGTCGAGACCAAAGCGGACCGCACCCCGGTGAGCGAGGCCGACCGGGCGGTCGAGACAGCCCTGCGGGAACGGATCGGCTCCGAACGCCCGGGTGACGCGGTGCTCGGCGAGGAGGACGGTGCGCTCGGCGAGGGCCCGAGACGCTGGATCCTCGACCCGATCGACGGGACCGCCAACTTCGTTCGGCGGGTACCGGTGTGGGCGACGCTGATCGCCCTGCAGGTCGACGGGGACCTGGTGGCCGGGGTGGTGTCCGCACCGCTGCTCGGCCGGCGGTGGTGGGCGGCCCGCGGTCTGGGCGCCTGGTCGGCCCCGATCACCGCCGACGGGTTGGTCCCCGACGGGCGGCGACGGTTGAGGGTCTCCGCGGTGGCACGCCTCGGAGACGCCCACCTCTCGGGTTGCGGGGACGCCGGTTGGGTCGAGCGGGGGCGGTCGGTCGAGGTCCGCGCGCTGGCGGCGAGATGCTGGCGGGAGCGGGGCTTCGGGGACTTCTGGTCGCACGTGCTGGTCGCCGAAGGTGCATGCGACATCGCGCTCGACCCGGTCGTGTCGACTTGGGACGTTGCCGCCCTGTTGCCGATAGTAGAGGAGGCCGGCGGCCGGATCACCGATCTCGCCGGCGTCGCCCGGGCCGACGGGGGGGCTGCGGTGTCGACCAACGGGCTCCTCCACGACCAGGTCCTCGACCTGGTCGGTGATCCGTCAGAACGATCCGCTGCCGAGAGCGGCGGCACCGCTGCGACCGAGGAGACGAGATGACCAGCATCGGCACGGTCCCGTCGGGGAGGGCCAGGGTCCGGCGCCACCGGGACCGGGGGAGCTACGAGCGGGCCGAGATCGACGCGATCCTCGACGAGGCGATGATCTGTCATGTCGGTGCCTGCGTCGAGGGCTCGCCGTGGATGATCCCCACCGGCTACGGCCGTGACGGTGACTGGCTGTACCTGCACGGCGCCGCCGGCAACCACCTGCTCGGGGCGGCCGGCGGTGCGGACGTGGTCGTCTGCGTGACCCTGCTCGACGGGATCGTGCTGGCCAGATCCAGCTTCAACCACTCCTTCAACTACCGCTCGGTGGTGATCTTCGGCCGGGCGGAGGAGGTCACCGACCCGCCCGCTAAGGCCCGGGCGCTGGAGGTGATCGTCGAGCACATCCTCCCCGGGCGCAGCCGGGAGGCCCGCCCGCCGACCGGCTCGGAGCTGCGCCAGACCCGGGTGGTGCGCGTCGGGCTCGCGGAGGCGTCGGCCAAGGTCCGTTCCGGGCCGCCGGTGGACGACCCCGCCGACGTCGACCTGCCGATCTGGGCCGGGGTGCTGCCGTTGCGGACCTCTGCGGGCCCGGCGGTGCCCGACGGGCGCAACCGCCCGGGACTTCCCGCCCCGGTCGGTATCGAACAGCCGGGCCGGTTCGTCCTCGACCCGACCGGGCCGGTCCCGCCGGCGGGGGGGCGGGACCGAT
>JAKABK010000013.1 GCA_021796905.1 Actinomycetes bacterium | reverse complement strand
GGCGACGAAGCACGCCGAGACGGTCCGGTGCAGGTGGGCGACGGTCGCCGGCGAGCGCTCCCGGCGGGTAGCGGCGTACAGAGCTTCGATGTCGGCCGGGGTCACCTTGTCGACCCGGCGGTCGCCAAGGGCGGCGAGCAGACGGGCGACATCCGGGCGGTAGCCGTCCAGGGTGCGCCGGCGCACCCGTGTGGCCCGGGCCTCCAGCCAGGTGCGGGACCACTCGGTGACCGTCGGGACCCGACCGGGCGCCTGACCAGCACCGGCCGCCCGTTGGCGTTCCAGCTCGGCGACCTTCGCACTGACAGCGGCCTTGGTCTGGCCGCGGACGTGCCGGCGGCGAGAAGCTCATCAGGGCTCACCTCCTGGAGCTCACGCGACCGGGGTGTACCGGCAGGCCGTCAGATCCCCGTACCGCAGCACGGGGCGGCTTCCGCTGACCCCGCTACCGCGAAGACGGCTCGCTCGAGGGCCTCGGCCACCTTGGCCCGGACTCCGCCGGGAGCTTGCCGCTGGACGACACGAGCGTCACCGTGGGCCCGGGAGGTGCTCCGACCTCGGCGATCAAGGCTACGAGCGCATCACCTCACGCAGGTCGGCTACCGCTGGCCCCGTCTCACCGTCACCGTCGGCGCCCACGCCGGCGCGTAACTGGACCGACGCTCACCTGGGGCGACGCGCACGTCGCCGATCGGCCGGGTCGGCTTCCGGCCCCCGAGCCGCCGGTGCCACTTGATAACATCGTCGGGCTGGTGCGAGGGCCAACGTCGTCTCCTCGTCGCTCACCGAGGCCGCTGTCGAGCGCGGAAGGATCCAATGGCCCTGACCCCACCCCACGCGGGGCTCTACCAACCCGACTTCGAGCACGACGCCTGCGGGCTGGCGTTCGTCGTCGACGTCCACGGACGCCGGGATCACCGTCTGATCGAGCTCGGGCTCGCCGCGTTGTGCAACCTCGAGCACCGCGGCGCGTCGGGGGCCGAGGCGGACACCGGCGACGGCGCAGGGATCCTGCTGCAGGTACCCGACGCCCTCTACCGGGAGGAATCCGGCGTCGACCTCCCGGCCGCCGGCGCCTACGGCACCGGGCTCGCGTTCCTGCCCACCGACCCCGAGGCCGAGCGGGCGATGCGGAGATCTCTCGAGGCGTTGGCCTCGGCCGAGGGCCTGGAGGTGCTCGGCTGGCGCGACGTTCCGGTCGACCCCTCCGGGCTCGGGTCCACCGCTCGCTGCACCATGCCGGCGATCCGCCAGCCGTTCGTGGTCTCGACCGCCGGCGCCACCGGGATGGACCTCGAGCGGCGCCTCTGGTTCCTGCGCAAGCGGGCCGAGAGGGACCTCGACGTCTACTTCCCCTCCCTGTCGGGCCGCACCGTGGTCTACAAGGGCATGCTCACCGCCCCGCAGGTCGGCGGCTTCTTCGCCGACCTCGGCGACCACCGGGCCGTTACCGCCCTGGCCCTGGTCCACTCCCGGTTCTCGACCAACACCTTCCCGAGCTGGCCGCTGGCCCACCCCTACCGCTACATCGCCCACAACGGTGAGATCAACACCTTGCGTGGCAACCGCAACTGGATGCGCGCCAGGGAGGCGCTCCTCGCCTCCGATCTGCTCGGAGACGACCTGGCCCGGGCCTACCCGATCGTCTCGGAGGCGGCGAGCGACTCGGCAAGCTTCGACGAGGTGCTCGAGCTGCTCCACCTCGCCGGGCGCTCGCTGCCGCACGCGGTGCTGATGATGATCCCCGAGGCGTGGGAGAACCACCAGCAGATGGACCCCGCCCGCCGGGCCTTCTACCGCTACCACGCCGCGTTGATGGAGCCGTGGGACGGCCCGGCGTCGATCGCGTTCACCGACGGCACCCTGGTCGGGGCGGTGCTCGACCGCAACGGGCTCCGCCCGTCCCGCTACTGGGTGACCGCAGACGGTCTGGTCGTCATGGCCTCCGAGGTCGGGGTCCTCGACATCCCGCCCGAGCAGGTCGTGACCCGCGGCAGGCTCCAGCCGGGACGGATGCTGCTCGTCGACACAGAACGCGGTTGCATCGTCGACGACGACCAGATCAAGGCCGAGCTGGCCGCCGAACATCCCTACGGGGACTGGCTCGCCGACGGCCAGATCCACTTCGACGACCTCCCGCCACGCTTCACCCTCACCCCCCAGCACGCGTCGGTGGTCACCCACCAGCGGCTCTTCGGCTGGACCTCCGAGGACCTCGAGGTGCTGGTCGGACCGATGGCCCGCACCGGTGCCGAGCCGATCGGCTCGATGGGCACCGACACCCCCCTGGCGGTGCTGTCGAGCAGGCCGCGCCTGGTCTACGACTACTTCCACCAGCTGTTCGCCCAGGTGACCAACCCGCCCCTCGACGCGATCCGCGAGGAGATGGTCACCTCTCTCGCCGGCACCGTCGGCCCGGAGGGCAACCTGCTCGAGCCGACACCTCGAAGCTGCAACCAGATCGTGATCCCCCAGCCGGTCCTCACCAACGAGGAGCTCGCCAAGCTGCTCTACGTCAACGAGGACGGGACCCGCCCCGGGTGGGAGAGCTTCGCTGTCGACGGCTCGTTCCCCGTACGCGGGGAGGGCACCCCCGGACAGCGCTTGGAGGCAGCGCTCGAGACGATCTGCGAGCGGGTGAGCGCCGCCATCGCCGGCGGCGCCAAGATCATCGTGTTGTCGGACCGCCATGCCAGCCCCGAGCTCGCACCGATCCCGGCCCTGTTGCTCACCGCCGCGGTCCACCAGCACCTGGTGCGCACGAGGGACCGGACCCGGGTGGGCCTGGTGGTGGAGACCGGCGAGGCCCGCGAGGTGCACCACATCGCCTTGCTGATCGGCTTCGGCGCGGCAGCGGTCAATCCGTACCTGGCGTTCGAGACGATCGAGGACCTGATCCGCGACGGCGCGGTCAGCGGCGTCACCCCCCGCCGGGCTTCGCGCAACTACGTGCGGGCGTGCGGGAAGGGGGTCTTGAAGATCATGTCCAAGATGGGCATCTCGACGGTCGCTTCCTACACCGGCGCCCAGGTCTTCGAGGCGGTCGGCCTGGCCCGGGACCTGGTCGACCGCCACTTCACCGGTACCGCCAGCAGGATCGACGGGGTGGGCCTCGAGGGGATCGCCGGCGACGTCCTCGCCCGTCACGCCACCGCCTGGCCGGACCGACCGACCGAGCTGGCCCATCGCGACCTGCCCGTGGGCGGGGAGTACCGCTGGCGACGCGAGGGCGAGCACCACCTGTTCAACCCGACGACCGTCCAGCGCCTCCAGCACGCCACCCGGGAGGGCCGCTACGACATCTTCAAGAGCTACACCCGGGCCGTAGACGACCAGTCGGCCCGCCTCGCGACCCTTCGGGGACTGTTCCGCCTGCGCAGCGCCGAGGAGCTCGGGCGGACGCCGGTGCCGCTCGAGGAGGTCGAGGCGGTGCCCGAGATCGTGAAGCGCTTCTCGACCGGGGCGATGTCCTACGGGTCGATCTCCGCCGAGGCCCACGAGACCCTGGCGATCGCGATGAACCGCCTCGGAGCCCGCTCCAACACCGGGGAGGGCGGCGAGGATCCCTCCCGGTTCACCCCCGACCCCAACGGCGACCTCCGGCGCAGCGCGATCAAGCAAGTCGCGTCCGGGCGTTTCGGGGTGACCAGCGAGTACCTGGTCAACGCCGACGACCTGCAGATCAAGATGGCCCAGGGGGCGAAACCGGGCGAGGGCGGCCAGCTGCCGGGCAACAAGGTCTACCCGTGGATCGCCCGTACCCGCTACTCCACCCCGGGCGTCGGGCTCATCTCCCCTCCCCCCCACCACGACATCTACTCGATCGAGGACCTGGCCCAACTGATCTTCGACCTGAAGAACGCGAACGACCGGGCCCGGGTGCACGTGAAGCTGGTCTCCGAGGTCGGGGTCGGTACCGTCGCAGCCGGGGTGGCCAAGGCGCACGCCGACGTGGTGCTGATCTCCGGCCACGACGGCGGGACCGGGGCGTCGCCGCTCAACTCGCTGAAGCACGCCGGCGCCCCCTGGGAGCTCGGGCTCGCCGAGACCCAGCAGACCCTGCTCGCCAACGACCTGCGGGACCGGATCGTCGTGCAGGTCGACGGCCAGCTGAAGACCGGACGCGACGTCGTGATCGCCGCCCTGCTCGGAGCGGAGGAGTTCGGCTTCGCCACCGCCCCGCTCGTGGTGAGCGGGTGCGTGATGATGCGGGTCTGCCACCTCGACACCTGCCCGGTCGGCATCGCCACCCAGAACCCGGAACTGCGCAAACGTTTCACCGGCCGCCCCGAGTTCGTGGTCAACTTCTTCGAGTACATCGCCGAGGAGGTGCGCGAGCTGCTCGCCGGCCTCGGGTACCGCAGCCTGCAGGAGGTGATCGGCCACCCGGAGCTGATCGACGCGACCAGCGCGACGACCGAGTGGAGGGCTTCCGGGCTCGACCTCGGGCCGCTGCTGGTCGCTCCCGACCCCGACGACCCACGACCCCGCCGGCAGGTGCGCGCCCAGGACCACGGCCTCGACCGGGTCCTCGACCGGCAACTGGTCGCCGACTGCAGGGCCGCCCTCGAAGACGCCCGCCCGGTGCGCCGCCGCTACCCGATCCGCAACGTCGACCGCACCACCGGCACTCTGCTCGGTTCGGAGGTGACCCGCCGTTACGGGGCGGCCGGCCTCCCGCCTGACACGATCGACCTGACCTTCACCGGGTCCGCCGGCCAGTCCTTCGGGGCCTTTCTCCCCCACGGGATCACCCTCCGCCTCACCGGTGACGCCAACGACTACGTCGGCAAGGGGCTCTCCGGCGGGCGCCTGGCGCTGCGACCCGCGGAGGTCCCCGGTGTGGTCGCCGAGGAGCAGGTCATCGCCGGCAACGTCGTCCTCTACGGCGCCACCGGCGGCGAGGCGTACCTGCGGGGACGGGTCGGCGAGCGTTTCGCGGTGCGCAACTCGGGCGCCACCGCGGTCGTCGAGGGGACCGGCGACCACGCCTGCGAGTACATGACCGGGGGGCGGGTCGTGGTGATCGGCCCCACCGGACGCAACTTCGGTGCCGGGATGTCCGGCGGTCTCGGCTACGTGTGGGACCCCGACGGTCGCCTCCCGTCCAGGCTCAACCGCGAGATGGTCGCCCTGGACCAGCCAGACGACGAGGACCTCCTCTGGATCGCCGGGACGCTGCGGACCCACCTCGAGCTGACCGGCTCCGCGGTCGCCGCCCGCCTGCTCGGGGACTGGCCGGCGGCGGCCGGCGAGTTCGTGAAGGTGATCCCCGACGACTACCGGCGGGTGCTCGACGCGGCCCGCCAGGCAGAAGCCGAGGGGCGCCCGGTCGACGACGCGATCATGGCCGCGGCCCATGGGTGACCCCCGGGGTTTCCTCACCCACGGCAGGCAGCTACCCGCCCGCCGACCCGTGCCGGTCCGTCTGAGGGACTGGAAGGAGGTCTACGAAGCGTTCCCCGCCGACCACCTGCGGGACCAGGCGTCGCGCTGCATGGACTGCGGGATCCCCTTCTGCAACGACGGCTGCCCCCTCGGCAACCTGATCCCCGACTGGAACGACCTCGTCTACCGGGACCGCTGGCGGTCCGCCGTCGAACGCCTGCACGCCACCAACAACTTCCCCGAGCTCACCGGGCGGCTCTGCCCGGCGCCCTGCGAGGCCGCCTGCGTGCTCGGCATCAACTCCGACCCGGTGACGATCAAACAGGTCGAGGTCTCGATCATCGACCGGGCGTGGGACGAGGGCTGGGTGACCCCGTTACCGTCGGCCACCCGCACCGGCCGGCGGGTCGCGGTCGTCGGCTCCGGGCCCGCCGGGCTCGCCGCGGCCCAGCAGCTCGCCCGGGCGGGGCACGACGTGGTCGTCTGGGAGCGGGCCGACCGGCCCGGGGGGCTGTTGCGCTACGGGATCCCGGAGTTCAAGCTGGAGAAACGGGTCCTCGACCGCCGACTGGACCAGCTGCGCGCCGAGGGGGTGGAGCTGCGCTGCGGGGTCGACGTCGGCCAGGACCTGGGTGTCGGCGAGCTGCGCTCCGCCCACGACGCGGTGATCCTCGCGACCGGCTCCACCATCCCCCGGGACCTGCCGGTCCCCGGTCGGGACCTGACCGGGGTCCACCACGCAATGGAGTACCTGCCCCTCGCCAACCGGGTCGCCGCCGGCGACCTGCAGGAACCCCCGATCACCGCCTGCGGCAAGCGGGTGGTGATCATTGGCGGCGGCGACACCGGCGCCGACTGTCTCGGCACCGCCCACCGCCAGGGCGCGGTGTCGGTCCACCAGCTCGAGATCATGCCCCGGCCTCCCGACACCCGTCATCCCTCGACGCCCTGGCCGACCTGGCCGCTGGTGTTCCGTACCTCCTCCGCCCACGAGGAGGGAGGCGAACGGCTCTTCGCGGTCGAGACCGAGGCGTTCGTCGGGGACGGCACCGGACAGGTGACCGGCCTCGCCGTCCACGAGGTCAGCTGGGTGACCGCCGCCGACGGCCGACCGGCCCGCTTCGAGCCGGTGGCCGGCACCGGGCGCACCCTGGAGTGCGACCTGGTGCTGCTCGCGATGGGTTTCAGCGGCACCGAGCCGGCACTGCCCTCCGCCCTCGGTGCCGCCCTCGGAGCGCGGGGCACGATCGAGCGCAGCGGCTATTCGACCACCGCTCCAGGGGTGTGGGCCTGCGGCGACGCCGGCAGGGGCCAGAGCCTGATCGTCTGGGCGATCGCCGAGGGACGCTCGTGTGCCGCCGAGGTCGACCGGGCGCTCACCGGGCGCACCCTGCTGGCCTCCCCGCTGCCCGCCTGAGCGGATGGCGCCGGCGGGCTCCGATCCCGAACCGGTGGCGCCGGCGGTCGGTGGAGAGCCCGAGGATGTCCTGCCCGGGAGCGCTACGGTGAGGACGTGGGTCCCGGACCAGCCGAACGCGACAACCCGGGGGACGACTACCCGGGACACGACGACCGGGTAGCGGCGGACCGAGCAGCAGGGCACCCTCGGACCGCGACCCCCGGCGACGCGCCGGACACGGTGCTCGAAGCCCGAGCCCGGCGGCGCTCGGAGGTGGCCGCCGCGCTTCCCGAGGAGGTGGAGCACCCGGCAGAGCAGGAGGGCCCGGTGTCACCCGCGGGGGACCGACGCGGCGAGACCTGGAGGCGTCGTAGCGCGGTGGGGGCCCTGCTCACCGGCATCGCGCTCGGCCTCGGCGAGGTTCTCGAAGCGGAACGCAACGAGCCGGCGATCATCCAGGAGACCTCCGGCGTGCCCCCCCGGGACCTGCCGGTCGAAGCCGATCTCGGTGAGACCTCCCCCAAGCGCAGCGTCGTGCACGTCCGGCCGTGGCTGCTCGGGGAGACCGCCGTCCCGACGGGATCGCGGCCGGCGTCGGGCGCCGGCGGTCCCGGCGCCGGTCCCGGCACCGCCGACGGACCCGGTGACCAGCCCCCCGGCGGCCCGGTTGGGCCGAGCGGACCCGTCCCCTCCGCCCGGCACCCGGCACCCGGCGAGCACCGAGCCGCGAGGGTCCCCACCCCGGTCCCGGCCCGTGCCCCGCTGCGCCGGCGGATCGGACGGCGACGGTGACTGCCGGTCTCGGGTTCGGTCGGCGCCGCGACCCCCAGCGCCTCGACGGCGATCCCGACGACGCCGGGTCCGGCCGGCGCGGCCCCGGTCGCAGACGCTTCGAGGCCCCGTCGGGCCCCCCGCTCGATCCCGACGCCTCCCCGATGCGGATGCAGGGTCGTGAACCGGTCTGGGGGTACGCCGCGGCGGCACTGCTCACCGCCGGCGCGGTGGCCGATCTCCTCGACACGACCGGTAGGGGCGCCCCCGCCCACCCGTTGCTCTGGCCCTCCTGGGTGGGTCTCGCCCTGGCGGTAGGCCTCGCCGGGAGCATCCGGCTCCGCAACCGCCTGTTGTCTCCGTTCACTGCGATCTTCTCCGCGTTCTTCCTCACTCTCGGGCGGGGACCGGACTCGCTCGCGCCGGTCCACATAGTCGTGCTGATCGGCGCGGTCGGCTTCGCCGTGGCGGTGACGATGCGCCAGCGTCGCCAGCAACGCGCCCTGGCGCCGGCCCGGGGTCGCTCCGGGCGGGGCAGGGCCGGCCCCGGCGCCGGCACACCCTCCAGCAGAGCCGCCGGCGAGGGAGAGCGCCCCCGCAAGCCGCCTGCCAGCCGGCGGTACACACCTCCGAAGAAGTCCACCTCGTCCGCATCGTCGAGACGTTCCCGGACCGCCAAGCGCTGAGACGGCCGACGGGGACGTCCCGCGGGGGCAAGCCCGCTCCCGCCCGGGGTCGACCGCCAGGACCGACCGCCCGGGTCGACCGCCAGGACCGACCGCCCAGGACCGACCGCCCGGCGCCGGCGCGCCCCGACGGAGCGCCCACCGGCCCGACCGCCCCGCGGCCCGGTCGAGCCGGCCCGGCGCGGCCCGGTCCAGCGGTTCAGCCCGGTGACCCGCCGGCTCCGAGCAACGCGGAGGCGAGGAACTCGAGCAGCTCGCGGCGTCGGCGCACGAGGGTCCGGGCGGTCGGCTCCACCCCGAAGGCCCGGAGCACCTCGACCTCGGTGGCCGCCCCGATCACCGAGGAGTAGGCGGTGAGCAGCAGCAGCTGGCTGTCCTGGCGGCGCATGCTGCCCGCCGCCACCTCCCGGTCGAAAAAGGCGGTAGCCGCCTCGACGAACGGCTCGAGTCGTTGCCGCAGCCGGGTCGCCGGTGGAGCACCCAACCGACTGACCTCCCGGAGCAACCCGGGAAGCTCGGGGCGTCTCCCGGCGAGACGGAAGACCGCCCGCACCACCGCCTCCACCCGCTCCCATCCGGGTCCCACCCCGTCGAGACCGCCTTCCACCGCGGCGATCAGCTCGGCGCCGGCGCGGTCGATCACCGCGTCGAGCAGCAGCTCCTTGGAGGCGAAGTGGTACAGGATCGTCTGCTTGCGAATGCCCAGGTGGGCGGCGAGGGCGTCGAGCGAGGTGGCCTCGTAGCCGGCGGTCCCGAAGGCGTGGACGGCCGCATCGAGGATCCGCTCCGACGTGCTCGACTCGGCCACTGACCAAATGGTAGACAGTTCGGGTGCTGCGTGAGGACCTAGCCGGCCGACGGGTCGCCGTCACCGGGGCGACCGGGTTCCTCGGGACCGCGCTCGTCGAACGGCTCCTGCGAGCCGTCCCCGACTGTCAGGTTGCGGTGCTGGTCCGCCCGGGACGCCGCGGCGCCGCCGAACGGGTCCGCCGGGAGATCCTCCGCAACAACTGCTTCGACCGGCTACGCGCCGAGCTCGGCGGGAGCTTCGATGCCGAGATCGGTGACCGGCTGATCAGTGTCGCCGGCGACGTCGGCGCCGACGGTCTCGGTCTCGACGCCGACGGCGAGGAGGTGCTGGCCGGGTGCGCGACGGTGGTCCACTCTGCGGCGACGGTCAGCTTCGACTCCCCCCTCGACACTGCCGTCGAGGTCAACCTCCTCGGCCCCTCCCGGGTCGCCGCCGCCCTGCGACGCCTGAACCCCGGCACCCACCTGGTCGCGGTGTCCACCGCCTATGTTGCCGGCTCCCGACGGGGACCGGCGCCCGAGGCACCCCTCGCCGAGACCCCGTTCGCTACGGAGGTCGCCTGGAGGCCGGAGGTGGACGCCGCCCGCCGGGCCCGGGCCGACGCCGACGCCGCCAGCCGGGAGCCGAGGATGCTCGCCCGCTTCGCCCGCGAGGCGCGAGGCGAGCTCGGGGCGGCCGGGACCCCGCTGCTCGCCTCCCGGGCCGAGCGGGCCCGGGAGGACTGGGTCGAGCGCCGCATGGTCGAGATCGGCAAGGCCCGGGCCCAGGGCCTCGGGTGGCCGGACGTCTACGCCTACTCCAAGGCGCTCGGGGAACGGGCACTGCTCGAGACCCGCGACGGGCTCGCAGTGTCGATCGTCCGGCCGTCGATAATCGAGTCGGCTCTCTCCGAACCGGTCCCCGGCTGGATCCGCGGTTTCCGGATGGCCGACCCGGTGATCATCGGCTACGCGCGCGGGCTGCTCCGGGAGTTCCCCGGTCTCCCCGAGGGGATCATCGACGTGGTCCCCGTCGACCTGGTCGTAGCGGCGGTCCTGGCCGTCGCCGCCCGGGGACCGCTGCCGGGCGGGCCGGACGTGGTCCACGCCGCGTCGGGGGCCCGCAACCCGCTGCGTTACCGCCAGCTCGTCGACCTGGTGCGGGAGTGGTTCACCGAGCACCCGCTCGCCGACGTCAACGACCAGCCGATCGCCGTCCCGGAGTGGTCCTTCCCGGGCCGGCGGACCGTCGCCCGCCAACTGCACCAGGCGACCCGCACCCTCGGTGCTGCCGAGACGGCCCTGCGGGTGCTGCCTCTGCGGGGCGGACGTGCCGACCTCGCCGCGCGCCTCGAGGAACGCCGGGACGAGGCGGAGCGGGCCCTCTCCTACGTCGAGCTGTACGGGGCGTACACCGAGACCGAGGCGGTCTTCCAGGTGGACCGGCTCCTCGGGCTCCACCGGTCGCTGGCGCCCGAGGACCAGCGGGACTTCGGGATGGACCCGGCGGTGATCGACTGGCGCCGTTACTGCCACGAGGTGTACCTGCCCTCGGTGGTCGCCCACGCCCGGGTGCGCCGCGCCCCCGGTCCCGGGGGGCGCCGACGGGACCCGAAGGGCGCGACCGGCCTCACCCGGGAGGAGCGGGGGCGGCGGGCGATCCTCTCCCCCGAGCGCCAGCTGGCGGTCTTCGACCTGGAGAACACCCTGATCGCCTCCAACGTCGTCGACTCCTACGCCTGGCTGGCGACCCGCCACCAGTCCGGTCGGGCCCGGGCGGGCTTCGTGCTGCGCGCCCTGCGGGACGCGCCCGGGATGCTCGCCGCCGACCGCGCCGACCGGGGTGACTTCCTGCGGGCTTTCTACCGCCGTTACGAGGGGGCGCCGGTAGAGCGCCTCCGGGCCGACGGTTGGGAGCTGTGGCACGACCTGCTGCTCGCCAAGTCCTTCCCGGCCGGGCTGCGCCGGGTACGCGAGCATCGCGCCCTCGGGCACCGGACGCTGCTCATCACCGGGGCGCTCGACGTGGTCGTCGAACCGTTGCGGCCCCTCTTCGACGAGATCGTCTGCGCCCGTCTGGGGGAGAGGTCCGGCCGCTTCGACGGCGAGCTGCTCGACGCCCCTCCAACCGGCGAGGCTCGGGCGCTGCTCATGGCCGACTACGCCGTCGAGCACGGTCTGGCCCTCGAGGAGGCGGTCGCCTACGCCGACTCGGCGAGCGACCTGCCGATGCTCGAAGCGGCCGGGCACCCGGTGGCGGTCAACCCGGAGACCCGCCTGGCGGCGATCGCCCGCCGACGGGGCTGGCACGTCGAGCACTGGCCGAGAGCACCCGGCGGACCTCGGCCGCTGCTGCCGATCGGACCGATGGCCCGGCGGTGAGAGCCCTGCGCCTGGAACGCTCCCTGCCCCGCTTCGCCGCGGCGCGCCTGGCTTCGCCACGCCACGCCCACGCCGGCGCCCAGTTCGGCCCGGTGCGCCTGGTCGACATCGAGCGCCCCGAGCTGCCCGGACCGGGCTGGAAGCGGGTGCGGCCACATCTCGCCGGGATCTGCGGCAGCGACCTCGCGACCCTCTCGGGGGCGTCGTCACGCTGGTTCGAGCCGATCGTCAGCTTCCCGTTCGTCCCCGGCCACGAGGTCGTCGGCACCGACGACACCGGCCGGCGGGTGGTCCTCCAACCGGTGCTCGGCTGCGTCCCGAGGGGCCTTGACCCACCCTGCCCGGCCTGCTCGTCCGGGTCGACCAACCGTTGCGCCCACCTCGCCGCCGGGCACCTCCAACCCGGGTTGCAGACCGGGTTCTGCGCCGACACCGGCGGCGGCTGGTCCGAGGAGCTGGTCGCCCACGACAGCCAGCTGCACGAGGTCCCGTCCGGCTGGAGCGACCGGGCCGCGGTGCTCGTCGAGCCGGTCGCCTGCGCCCTGCACGGGGCTCTCGCCGCCCCGCCCGGTGACGGGCTGCTCGCAGTGGTCATCGGCGCCGGCACCCTCGGGCTCGGGGCGATCGCCGCCCTGGGGCGGCTCCGGCCCGACGTGGAGCGGGTCCTCGCCGTGGCCAAGCACCCCCACCAGCGCAGTCTCGCCCGGGAGCTGGGGGCGTCGAGCGTCGCCGAGCCCGGCGAGCTGCGCCGCGCGGTGCGCCGACTGACCGGGTCGTGGATCCTCGACAACGGTCAGCTGAGCGGCGGGGCGCCGATCGTGATCGACTGCGTCGGCACCGCGGCTTCGCTCGGCGACGCTCTCGCGGTGACCGCGCCGGGCGGCACCCTGGTCCTGCTCGGCATGGCCGGGACGGTCGGGGTCGACCTCACCGGGCTCTGGCAACGCGAGATCCGCCTCCAGGGGTCCTACGCCTACGGGCCCGAACCGCTCGGCGGCGGTCGCCACAGCTTCGCACTCGCCTTCGAGCTGGTCGAGGCCGCCGGCCTCGACCGCCTGGTGAGCGCCACCTACCCGCTCGGCCGTTACCCCGAGGCGGTCGCCCACGCCGCCGACGCCGGGCGGCGGGGCGCGGTCAAGGTGGTCTTCGACCCTCGCCGGCGCCCCGGAGGCCCCCGCCCGGAAGGAACCCGCTGATGCCCAGACCCGGCTTCGTCCTCGACGTCGACGCCTCCACCCCGCCGATCCTCACCTGGCACGGGGACGGTTTCCGCCTCGAGCGTCTCCCGGCCGACCGCTCCCGGGTGATCTACGCCCCGGAGCCGGTCCCGGGGCTCGACGACCCCGACGAGGCGATCCGTCACGCCCTCACCCACCCGCTCGGCGACGCCGATCCCCTGCCCGACCTGCTGCACCCCGGGATGCGCCTCACCATCGCGTTCGACGACGTCTCCCTGCCGCTGCCCCCGATGCGACGGCCCGACAACCGTCAACGGGTGATCGAAGCGGTCCTCGACCTGGCCGCGACCGCCGGGGTCGACGACGTGGTGCTGATCGCCGCCCTCGCCCTGCACCGGCGGATGACCGAGGCCGAGCTGCGCCACGCCCTCGGCGACCGGGTCCACGACGCGTTCGCGCCCCACGGGCGGCTGTTGCAGCACGACGCCGAGGACCCCGACGGCCTGGTCCATCTCGGGGTCACCGACCTCGGCGAGGACATCGAGATCAACCGTCGGGCCGCCGAGTCGGACCTGCTGGTCTATGTGAACATCAACCTGGTGTCGATGGACGGCGGCCACAAGAGCGTCGCCACCGGGCTGTCGAGCTACCGCAGCCTCCGCCACCACCACAACGTGCGGACGATGCGCCACTCCCGCTCGTTCATGGACCAGCACCGCTCCGAGCTGCACAGCTCCAACTGGCGCATGGGCCGCTCGATCGCCGCCGCCGGGGTCAAGGTGTTCCAGATCGAGACCACCCTCGACAACAACGCCTTCCCGTCGGGGCTCGGGTTCCTGCAGAAACGGGAGTGGGAGTGGAACGCCCGGGACCGGGCCGGCTACCTGGCCACCACCGCAGCGATCCGGGCAGGCTCGGAGCGGCTCAACCGTTCGGTGTTCCAATCGGTCCGGGCGCCCTACTCGATGACCGGAGTGTGGGCCGGGGAGGTCGAGGCGGTCCACGCTGCGACCACCGAGGCCGTCTACCGCCAGCAGCTCGTCGCGGTGGAGGGCCAGACCGACATCGCCCTGTTCGGCCTGCCGCACGTCTGCCCCTACAACGTCAACTCGATCATGAACCCGGTCCTCGTCATGTGCATGGGGCTCGGCTACCTGTTCAACCTCTACCGGGGCCGCCCGATCGTGCGCGAGGGTGGGGTGGCGATCCTCAGCCATCCGACCCCGTGGGCGTTCCACCCGGTGCACCACCCGAGCTACATCGACTTCTTCGAGGAGGTGCTCGCCGAGACGACCGATCCGATCGAGATCGAGAAGAACTACGAGGAGCGCTTCGCCACCGACGAGTGGTACCGCCACCTCTACCGCACCGGCCACGCCTACCACGGGGTGCACCCGTTCTACATGTGGTACTGGGGAGCGCACGCGCTCGAGCACCTCGGGAGGGTGATCATCGTCGGCGGCGACCCCGCAGCGGTGCGGCGTCTCGGGTTCGTGCCGGCCAGCAGCCTCGACGACGCGTTGGAGATGGCCTCCGACGTGGTCGGCAGGGACCCGAGCATCAGCCACTTCCACTGCCCGCCGGTCATGATGGCCGACGTCACGTGAGGGACCGGCTGCCCCGGGCCGGGGAGCCCTCCGGTTCGAGCGCTCCCCGCCGCCGGCTCCCGGTCGACCCGTCCCGGCTGACGCTGCGGGTCCCGCGCCCTTCGGGTTTCCCCTTCAGCGCCCCCACCCGGCCCGGCACGCTGCCGGTGCCGCCACCGGAACGCTCGCTCGGGGTCCACTACGAGACCGACTGGGCCCGTCGCTACCCGGCCCGTCTCGCCCGGGCGGCCCTCACCGAGCTGGTCGCCCGGCCGGCGGTCGCAGCCCTCGCCTCCCCCGCGGTCGACGGGCTCGACCGTGTCTCCCACCTGCACGGCCCGGTGATCTTCGCCGCCAACCACGCCAGCCACGTCGACACGCCGCTGGTCTTGAGCGTCCTGCCGGAACGCTGGCGCCACCACCTGGTCGTCGCGTCGGCCGCCGACTACTTCTTCGATTCGCGTCTCAAGGCAGCGACCTTCGCGTTGGTCCTCAATGCGGTGCCGATCGAGCGTCAACGGGTCGACCGCGGCTCGGCCCGCCGGCTCACCGCCCTGCTCGAGGCGGGTTGGAGCCTGCTCATCTACCCAGAGGGGGGTCGGAGCCCCGACGGCTGGGGCCAGCCGCACCAGCGGGGACCGGCGTGGCTCGCCGAGCGCACCGGGCGCCCGGTCGTCCCGATCCACCTCGCCGGCACCCGCCGGATACTCCCCCGTCACTCGTCGCGCCCCCGGCCGGGTCGCAGCGAGGTCCACTTCGGTCGCCCGCTCTGGCCCGGAGAGGGCGGCGCGCGGGAGCTGGCCGGGCGCCTCGAAGCGGCGATCGCCGCGCTCGCCGACGAGCAGGCGACCGACTGGTGGGCCGCGACCCGGCGGGCCGCGGCCGGCACGACCCCCCCGCTCACCGGGC
>JAKABK010000379.1 GCA_021796905.1 Actinomycetes bacterium | reverse complement strand
CCACCCAGACGCTGACCATCGCGCTGGTGCGAGCCCCGGCGATCCGGGGCTGGAGGTTGCTCGGATGGCTGACCGGGCGGCGTCGGGTGGTCACCTGGCAGGCCTCGACTCCACGGGGGAGCACTCTCCATGTGATCGGCAACCTCCCGAAGGGCCTCGACTGGCACGCGGCGGGTGACCGCTTGGTGGTCTGGGGATCCCCGTGGAGGACCGGCCGGGCATCGTTCACCGTCGCTGCCATCAACGGGCTCGGAACCCGCTCACTACGAGTCCGGCTCATAGCGTTCCGCTGACGGTGCGTCCCGGGCTGGTGGTCGCTGACCCCGGGCGAGCCGGGAGGACAGCTACCGGGAGGCCAGCATCTCGGCGATCTGCACGGCGTTGAGCGCCGCCCCCTTGCGCAGGTTGTCGCCGACCACGAACATCGCCAGTCCCCGCCCCCCGGGGACCCCCTCGTCGGAGCGGACCCGTCCGACGAGGCTCGGGTCGGTCCCGGCCGCGGCGAGGGGGGTGGGCACGTCGACCAGGCGGACACCGGGGGCGGCGGCGAGCAGCTCCCGGGCCCGCTCGGGCGAGAGGGGCCGCTCGAGCTCGAGGTTGATCGACTGGGAGTGACCGGTGTAGACCGGCACCCTCACGCAGGTGGCCGAGACGGCCAGGTCGGGGACCCCGAGGATCTTGCGGCTCTCGTCGCGGAACTTGCGCTCCTCGGAGGTCTCGTCACCAACGAAGCTCCCGGCCACTGGGAGCACGTTGAACGCGATCGGCCCGGGGAACTGCTCTGCGGCGGGGAACGGCACCGCCGCGCCGTCGAAGGCGAGCGCCGCCGCCTTCTCCCCGACCGCCCGGACCTGCTCGTCGAGCTCGGCCACCCCGGCCCGGCCGGCGCCGGAGACCGCCTGGTAGGTGGAGACCACCAGACGCCGCAGGCCGGCCTCGGCGTGCAGGACCGCAAGCGGCGGCATGCAGACCATCGTCGTGCAGTTGGGGTTGCCGACGATCCCCTTGGGGATGCTCCCCAGGGCGGCGGCGTTGACCTCGGGCACGACCAGGGGCACGTCGGGGTCCATCCGCCATGCCGAGGAGTTGTCCACCACCACCGCGCCGGCGGCAGCGACGACCGGCGCCCACTCACGCGAGGCGGCTGCCCCCATGCTGAACAGGGCGATGTCGATCCCCCGGTGGTCCGCGGCCGCCACGTCCTCGACGACCACCCCGTCGAGGAACCTGCCGGCGCTACGGCCCGAGGCGAACAATCGCAAACGGTCGACAGGGAAGCGGCGCTCGGCGAGGATCGAGCGCATCACCCCCCCGACCTGCCCGGTGGCACCGTAGACCCCGACGGTCACCCCCATTGCTCAGGCCACCTCCAGCTCGAAGGCCCGGTGGAGGCTCTGGACGGCACGCTCGGCGAGCTCGGCGCGCACCACGCAGGTGAGGCGGATCGAGGAGGTCGAGATCATCTCGATGTTGATCCCCTCCGCTGCGAGGGTCTCGAACATCGCGGCGGTCACCCCGGGCTCGGTCCTCATGCCCGCACCCACGATCGAGACCGTGGCGATCTCGGGATCGGCGATCGCGCCGGTCGCGCCGATCTCGTCGCTCAGCCCGGCGACGACCGCCTCGGCCGCTGCCAGGTCGTCGTGGGGGACGGTGAAGGAGATGTCGGTGGTGCCGTGGATCGACACGTTCTGTTCGATCATGTCGACGTTGATCGACCGTTGCGCCAACGCCCGGAACAGCCGGGCTGCGATCCCCGGACGGTCCGGCACCCCGGTCACGGTCAGCTTGGCCTGCGAGCTGTCCGACACCACCGCCGATACGATCGCCTGCTCCACCTCGGGGTCCTCCTCGTCGATCCAGGTGCCCGGCTCCCAGGTGAAGGCCGAACGGACGTGCAACGCCACCCCGAAGGTCCGGGCCAGCTCCACCGAGCGCATCGCCGGCTTCGGGCAGCCCGCGGCGCACATCTCGAGCATCTCCTCGAAGCTCACCCGATCCAGGCGCCGGGCCTCGGGCACCACCCGCGGATCGGCGCTGAAGACCCCCGACACGTCGGTGTAGATCTCGCAGACGTCGGCCTTCAGAGCATGCGCGAGGGCGACTGCGGTGGTGTCGGTACCGCCCCGGCCGAGGAAGGTCACGTCCCGATCGGTCGAGACCCCCTGGGCGCCGCCGACCACCGGCACCCGGCCGGCGTCGAGCGCCTCGCGGAGCCGCTCGGGACGGACCTCGAGGATCCTCGCCCGGGTGTGGTCGGTGTCGGTGACGATCCCCGCCTGGCTGCCGGTGAAGCTGTCGGCCTGCACCCCGAGGTCGTGCAGCGCCATGCACAGCAAGGCCATCGCCTTGCGCTCGCCGGCGGTGACCAGCATGTCCATCTCGCGACCTGGCCGCTCCCGGGACACCTCGGCGGCGAGACGCAACAGCTCGTCGGTCTCCTTGCCCATCGCCGAGACGGCTACGACCACCTGGTGGCCCCGGCGGACGTTGCGAGCGATCGAGTCGGCGACCAGGCGCATCCGCTCGGCGTCGGCGACCGAGGTGCCGCCGAACTTCTGGACGAGCAGAGACACGCCTTGTCACGTTACCAGCCGTCCGACCAGCTCGGTTTACTTAGAATGCCTCACTATCTCGACCTCACCCGTCCCTCCCACCCGGGCCGACCCGCAGGCCAACCTGCCCTGGATCTATGCCGGCCGGGCGCTGCGCAGCTTCGCCACCGCGTTCCTCACGGTGATCTTCCCGCTCTACCTGGCCCAGCAGCACTACTCGGCGACGACCGTCGGGGCGATCCT
>JAKABK010000378.1 GCA_021796905.1 Actinomycetes bacterium | reverse complement strand
CCTCGAGATGCGCCGCTCCCGGCCGGTAGGGGTGGGTCGAGCAGGATCAGGCGGACCGCGAGCCGAGCGGCGCGTCCGCCGGGCGAGGTGCCCCCACACGGCGCTCGGTGCTCGGGCGCAGGCTCTGGTGGGGACCGGCCGGTGGGAGCGTCGCCTTCCGGCGTCGTTTCGACTCGTACATCTTCCGGTCGGCCAGCCGGAGAGCCTCGCCGGCCGACTCCCCGGCGGCGGCGAGGTGGGCTCCGACGCTCCCGGGGACCACGACGGAACGGTCGTGGATCCGGTGGGGTCGCTCGAGGGACGCCTCCACACGTCGTACCAGGACTTCGAGGTCCCCGGCAGTGACCCGAGGTGCGCACACGGCGAGCTCGTCCCCGCCCAGGCGGGCGACGGTGTCTCCGGAGCGTACCGCCGAGCTCAGCGCGTACGCCGCTTCGCAGAGGACCTCGTCGCCGGCGCGGTGACCGAAGGTGTCGTTGACCTCCTTGAAGCCGTCGAGGTCTACATAGATGACCCCTACACCGCTCGGGCGCCGAGGGTCGGGCCGGGCACGGAGCGCGCGGCGGAGCCGCTCGACGAACAGGAGCCGGTTGGCCAACCCGGTGAGCGGGTCGTGGGTGGCTCGGTGCTCGAGCTGCTGCTCGGACATCTTGCGGCGGGTGATGTTCAGGTGCGAGACGACGGCGCCTCCGGCCCCGGCCGACAGCGGCACGATCCTCAGGTTGAACCAGCGGCCCACCGTCGGAGAAGGGCAGGGGTACTCGTGGTCGCTCTCCATCGTCCCTCCGGTGAGCACCGAGCGCAGCCCTGCGACCACATCGGCGGCTTCCGGGCACCCGGCCGCGGCGGCCTTCTCGCACACCTCGAGATAGTTGACCCCGACCCCGGTGGCTTCGGGGGTCCCCCCATTGTCGAGTGCGAACATCCGCCAAGCCCGGTTGACCGCCACGATCGTCCCCGAGGCGTCGACGACGGCAGTGGCGTCGGGCAGCGCCTCGAACACCGCGGCCCGCAGGAGCTCCTCGTCCTCGACGATGTCCTCGACGATCCCGTGGGTTCCCACCCGGTCCTCATCGGCACCGACGGGCCTGCGCTGAAGGCGGATCGTGGGTCCTGGTGGATCGCGGGGCTGTTGTGGGTGTCGGCCGGGACCGTCCCGGCGGGCCTCGGCGCGTCTCCGGGTGGGTACCCACCCGACGGTCCTCGGGGGCGCCCGAGCCACCGACGGTCCGGCCCGGTCCGCTCGGCTGGGTAGGGTTCGGGGGTGGAGCTGACCGAGCTTGACCACGTGGCGATCGCCGTGAGAGACCTCGAGGCCGCGGTGTCGTGGTACCGAGACGCCCTCGGCGCGCAGGTCGCCCACCGCGAACTGGTGGAGGCCGACGGGGTCGAAGAGGCGTTGTTGGCGGTCGCCGAGTCCTACGTGCAGCTGCTCACCCCGACCCGGGCCGGCTCGCCCGTCGCCCGCTTCCTGGAGCGCCGCGGCGAGGGTCTCCACCATGTCGGCTACCGGGTCGACGACTGCGCTTCGGCGCTGGCTGCCGCCATTGCCGCCGGCGCCCGACCGATAGACGACACCCCCCGCCCCGGGTCCCGTGGGAGCACCGTGGCCTTTCTCCATCCGAGCACCGCTTTCGGCACCCTGATCGAACTGGTCCAGCCGTGACCGACACCGCCGAGCGGACCAAGTCCAACGACCCGTGCTGGTGCGGCAGCGGCCGCAAGTACAAGCGCTGCCACCGGGGCCTCGAGGGTCGGGTGCTGCCCGGGAGGGTCGGTCCGCCCCGGGTCGTGCCGGCGGCGATCGCCCGCCCCGACTACGCCGAGACCGGGGAGCCGGCCCGTCGCGACGAGCCGATGGTCAAGTCCCCCGAGGTGATCGGGGCGGTCCGCGCGGCCGGGCGGGTCGCGGCCGAGGTGCTCGCCGTGACCGGCGCGGCGGTCGCTCCGGGGGTGACCACCGACGAGCTCGACGCGATCGCCCACGGCGCCTACCTGGAGCGGGGCGCCTACCCGAGCACCCTCAACTACCACGGTTACCCGAAGTCGATCTGCACCTCGGTCAACGAGGTCATCTGCCACGGGATCCCCGACGACCGTCCCCTCGCCGAGGGCGACATCGTCAACATCGACGTCACCGCCTACCTGGGTGGGGTCCACGGGGATTGCAGCGCCATGTTCCTGGTCGGGGAGGTCGACGACGAGAGCCGGCGGCTGGTGGAGGTCACCCGGGCCTGCCGGGACCTCGGGATCGTCGCGGTCGCGCCCGGACGGCCGATCTCCGACATCGGACGGGCTATCGAGGACCACGCGCACGCAGCGGGCTACGGGGTGGTGCGGGCGTTCATCGGGCACGGGATCGGCGAGACGTTCCACACCGCTCCGAGCGTCCCGCACTACTTCAGTCCCGAGGCCCGAACGGTGATGGAGCCGGGGATGATCTTCACGATCGAGCCGATGATCACGCTCGGGTCGTGGCGCGAGAAGATGTGGGACAACGGCTGGACGGCGGTGACGGTCGACGGCCGGCGCAGCGCCCAGTTCGAGCACACCCTGCTGGTCACCGACGCCGGCGCCGAGGTCCTCACCCCCGAGGTCCCTGCTCCTGGGGGCTGAGCGCCGAGGTCCCCGGGCGTCTCGATCCCCCGACGGTCCGAACAGCCGGGGTCGACTACGCCCAGGAATAGAGCGGTCCCCCCGCCTGTGGGCAGGGGACGACGATGCTGGTGAGCAGGTACAGCGTCACCGAGCGGCCCGAAGCGATGAGGGTCGCCGATACGCCCGACGTTGTTCGCTCCGGGCTCTCCCGGTAGCTTGCACGC
>JAKABK010000377.1 GCA_021796905.1 Actinomycetes bacterium | reverse complement strand
CTCGAGGAACTTGTCGTGGATCGCCCGGCTCCGCCCGACCGACCAGCCGATGTAGTAGAGGCGTGCCGGCGCCCACGGCGCTCCGGCGTCGGGGTGGAACCCCGGGTCGGCGGCGGCGTCGAAAGCCCGGAGCGCCACCTCGTGGACCCGCAGGTGGTCGGGGTGGGGGTACCCCCGCTGGTCGGGACCGTAGGCGACGACCACCTGGGGGCGGACCCTGCGCACCACCCCCACCAGCCGAGCGACCGCCTCGTCGAGGGGGGCCCGAGCGAAACACCGGGGGTCCTCGTTGGCCGGGGTGCCCGGCATCCCCGAGTCGCGGTAGCCGAGCCAGACCACCTCGTCGTAGCCGATCACCCGGGCCGCCTCGGCCAGCTCCTCGCGACGCAGCTCGGGGAGACGCTCCTTGACCCCGGGGCGGTCCATCGCCGGGTTCAAGACGTCCCCCTCCTCGCCACCGGTACAGGTCACCAGGGTGGTGCGCACCCCCTCGGCGTGGTAGCGGGCGACCGTAGCGGGACCCTTGGAGGACTCGTCGTCGGGATGGGCATGCACGGTGAGGAGGGACAGCTCTGGCACCCGACCACGATACGGGAGCCGCCGGGGACAGCGGAGCCGGCCGCAGGCCCGCCCCGGGGGCTTGCGACTGCTCCCTCTACGGGCGGGGCCGGGTGAAGCGGCTGACGCACTCGACGTGGGGGGTGTGGGGGAACACGTCGACCAGCGCCAGGCCCTCCATGCGCCATCCGCCGGCGGCGAGCAGCCCGGCGTCGCGGGCGAGCGAGGCCGGGTCGCAGCTGACCAGCACCAACACCCCCGCGCCGGTGCCGGTCGCGGCGGCGACACCGGGACGGCCGAGACCGGGACGGGCGGGATCGGCGACGACCACCGCGGCCGCCCCGGGCCGCCACGCGCCGACCTCGCCGGCGACGACCTCGGCGCCGAGGTCCGCCAGGTTGTGGCGGGCGTCGGCGGCGGCCGGGGCGGAGCGCTCCACCGCCACGAGCGACGCACCCCGTCGGGCGGCGACCGAGCCCCCGAGCAGACCCACCCCGGCGTACAGGTCGACGAGCGCATCGCCTGGGCCGAGCGCGTCGCCGATCGCTGAGTCGACCTCGGAGACGAGCGCCTCGGCGGCTGCCGGGCCCGGCTGGAAGAACGAGCGGGCAGACACCCGCCAGGTGCGACCCCCGGCCCGCTCGTGCAGCACCGCCCCGAGCGGACCGTCCCCGCTTCGCTCGCCGCCGCCGGGCCGGCCGGCGCCTACGACCACCACGTCGGCGGGGACCTGCGGCTCCGCACGGCGACCGGGACTACGGCCGGGACTACGGCCGGGACCGTTGCTCCCCCGGGGTCCGCGGCGGGTGCCGGGGGCGACGTCGAGCACCGCCAGCCGCTCCCCGCCGGCGACCCCGACCCGGAGGGTCACCGAGGCGGCACCGGGGAAGCGCCCCCCGACGACCAGCTCCTCCAAGCGGGGGTGAGCGACCATGCAGGAGCCGGGCGCCACCAGGTCGTGGCTGCGGGCCCGCCGGTAGGCGGGGCGACCGTCGGCGTCGACCGCCAGGCGCAGCGTGGTGCGGAACGCGCTGGTCGGTAGGCGCACCACCCTGGCCGGCGGAGGGTCGGGGAGGTGACCGATGCGGGTGAGGGCGTCGGCGACGACCCGGGCCCGCAGTCCGAGCTGCAGCTCGGGGGTCACGTGCTGCCACCCGCAACCGCCGCAACCAGCCGAGCGTTCCGGGCAGGGCGGCTCGACCCGCCCCGGCGACGCCTCGAGGATCCGCACCGCCCGCCCCCTGGCGAAGTCCTTGTGCTGGTCGAACAGCTCTACCTCGGCCAGCTCACCGGGGAGCGCGCCGTCGACGAGCACCACCTTGCCATCGGCGAGCCGACCTACGCCGTCACCGCCGGCGGCGACCGAACCGCCGACCCGGACCGTCACCGCCTCAGTCCCCGGCACCGGTCGCTCCGGCCTCGAGGGCGTCTACAGCTGCGGCCAGGTCCACGTCGGCGGCGGTGATCCCACCGGCGTCGTGGGTGGTGAGCCGCAGGCCCACCCGGTTGTAGGAGATGGTGATGTCGGGATGGTGCCGACGCTGCTCGGCGAGGAACGCCACCCGCACCACGAACGCCACCGCCGCCGGGAAACCGTCGAACCGGCGGGTGGTGACCAGGCTGTCGCCGTCACGGCTCCAGCGCAGCCCGGCGGTCCGGGCCGCGATCGCAGCTTCGTCGAGTCGCTCGGCGCTCATAGGATCCCCAGGATGCCAGGCGTGGACGATCTGCTCGACAACTGGATCCTCGGGGAGATGGACCGGGACCCGACGCGGGCGACCGCCCTCGGCCTGCCCGGCTACGAGCACCGCTCGGCGGACCTGTCAGCCGCGGCCTGGGAGGACCGGCCGCGCCAGGACCGCAAGATGGCGGCGGCGATCGGCGCCCTGGACCTCTCCTCCCATCCCTTGGAGGACCAGATCGACCTGGTGTTGGTGCTCGCCGAGCTGTCCGGGCGTGCCGCGATGCAGGACTGGCAGGAGTGGCGACGCAACCCGGCGGTCTACATCGATCCCTGCCTGGACGGCGTGCACCTGCCGTGGCTGCACCGCCTCGCCCCCGAAGCGGACCTGGTCGACGCCACCGCCGACCGTCTCGCCGCGGTGCCCGATGCTCTCGCGGCCGGTCGGGCCAACCTCGACCCCGACTTGATGCCGGCGCTGTTCGCCCGACGGGGCGCGGCTTCGGCCCGGGCCGGGGTGGGCTTCCTCGCCGACCTGCTGCCCGCCGAGGCGAGCGACCCGGCGGGCCGGGCGCGCCTCGCCGGGG
>JAKABK010000376.1 GCA_021796905.1 Actinomycetes bacterium | reverse complement strand
TCGCGCCCCGCGTACGAGATCGGGACCTCGTAGATCCGGTGGCCGCGCCGCAGGACCTTGGCGGTGATCTCCGGCTCGAAGTCGAACCGGTCCGACTCGATGGTGATCCCCTGGAGGATCTCCCGGTCGAAGAGCTTGTAGCAGGTCTCCATGTCGGAGAGCGTCGACGCGTACAGGACGTTCGTCACGAGCGACAGGAAGCGGTTGCCGATCCAGTGGAGGGGCAGCATGTTCAGCCGACCGCCGGTGAAGCGGCTGCCGTAGACGACCCGCGCCTTGCCCCTGATGATCGGTTCCAGCAGCTTGGGCCAGTCATGGGGGTCGTACTCGAGGTCCGCGTCCTGGATGAGCACCAGGTCCCCGCGGGCCGCTGCCAATCCGGTCCGGATGGCCGCCCCCTTCCCCCGGTTGACCGGGTGGGTGAGGACACGGACCGTCGAGTCGCCCAGGGTGGCCAGCACCTTGTCGGTGCCATCGGACGACCCGTCGTCCACGGCGATGACCTCGACGTCGAGGGGGACGTCGGCGGCGCGGATCCGTCGGATGATCTCGGCCACCGTCGCCCGCTCGTTGTAGACGGGGACGATCACCGACAGGGACCTGTAGCCGGGGGCGTCCCGACCGGGTTCCGCCACGTCGCTCATCGTCGCGTTCCTCCTTCGTGGCCGTCGGCCCGCGCACTGCTGGTCTCGGGCCCGCCAGCCGGCTCCCAGACAGTATGGCCGGACTGCGCAGCGAGGTACCGTGCCGTCTGGCTCAACCCCACCTCCACCGGCACCGTGGGCTCCCATCCGAGGAGCTGGCGGGCCCGGCTGATGTCGGGGCGCCGGCGGGTGGGATCGTCGGCCGGCAGTGGCTCGTGGACGATGGGGGACGCCGAACCCGTCAGGGTGACCACCAGGCGGGCCAGGTCCGAGACGGTGTGCTCGTCGGGGTTCCCGATGTTGACGGGACCGGTCACGCCGCTGTCGAGCAGCGCGATCAGCCCGGCGACCTGGTCGGAGACGTAGCACAGGCTCCGGGTCTGGGTGCCGTCGCCGTAGACGGTGAGCGGCTCGCCGGCCAGGGCCTGGCTGATGAAATTGGACACCACCCTCCCGTCGTCCGGGCGCAGACGGGGACCGTAGGTATTGAAGATCCTCGCCACGGCGACGTCCGTACCCAGGGCCCGGTGGTGGGCGAAGGTGAGCGCCTCGGCGAACCGCTTGGCCTCGTCGTAGACGCTCCGCGGGCCGATCGGGTTGACGTTGCCCCAGTACCCCTCGGTCTGGGGGTGCTCGGCCGGGTCGCCGTAGACCTCACTGGTCGAGGCGAGGAGGAAACGGGCACCGTGGCGGGCGGCCAGCTCCAGGGCGTGGCGGGTGCCCTCCGATCCCACGGCCAGGGTCTGGAGCGGGCGCGCCAGGTACGCCGGCGGCGACGCAGCGCTGGCCAGGTGGAGCACGGCTGCCGGCGGCCCGAACGGAAGGGTGGGGATCCCCGCCGACACGTCGGCCTCGATCAGCTCGAAGGCGGGGTGGCTGTCCAGCCCCGCCAGGTTCTCCCGCCTGCCGGTGGACAGGTCGTCCACGCACACCACGCTGTTCCCGCGCTCCACCAGCGCCTCGCACAGATGAGAGCCGACGAACCCGGCACCACCGGTGACGACGACGACCCCCCCGACCGGCGCACGGTCCGGGACCGTCACCGGCGACCGATCCCCTCATAGGCGAAGCCCAGGCGCCGCAACTGCGCCGGGTCCAACAAGTTTCGTGCGTCGACCACCGCCGGTCGGGCCAGCTCGAGACGGACCCGGCCGAAGTCGAGCCACCGGAACTCGTCCCATTCGGTCAGGACGGCCACCACGTCGGCGCCGCTGCACGCGCCGTACGCGTCGTCTGCCAGGTGGAGCCCCTCCACGCCGGCGAGGGGCGAACCGGGGGCCGGCCCACCCGACACGGTGGGGTCGAAGGCCCGTACGACGGCTCCCCGTTCGCTCAGCCTCCGGACGACCTCGACAGCGGGCGAGTCGCGCAGGTCGTCCGTGCCCGCCTTGAACGTCAGGCCCCACACGGCGACGGTGGTCCCCGGCAGCGCCCCGCCCACCGTCCGCTCGATCTTTTCCACCACCCGGTCCAGCTGCTCGTTGTTGGCCGCGATCGCCCCTTCGAGGAAGGCGAACTCGTAGCCCGCCTCACGAGCGATGTGCACCAGAGCACGGGTGTCCTTGGGCAGGCAGCTGCCACCCCAGCCCGGTCCGGGACGCAGGTACTCGAAGCCGATACGCCGGTCGTAGCCCAGACCGAGGATCACGTCGCGCACGTCGGCACCGACCGCCTCGCACAGGCTCGCCACCGAATTGATGAAGCTCAGCTTGGTGGCGAGGAAGGCGTTGGAGGCGTACTTGATGGTCTCCGCCGTCGGCGCGTCCGTCACGAGCAGCGGCGCGTGGGTGCCGGAGAACAGATCGGCCACCCGGACAGCGGCGGCCTGGTCCGACGCCCCCACGACGATCCTCCCCGGATGCAGGCTGTCGGACACCGCGGTGCCCTCACGGAGGAACTCGGGATTGGACACGACGGTCACATCGCGCCGCCCGAGGACCCGCTCGACCACGAGGGTCGAGCCCACCGGCACCGTCGACTTGTTGACCACGATCGAGTCGGGGGCGAGCACGGGAGCGATCTCGGCTGCGACGGCCTCGACGTAGGACAGGTCGGCCGAGCCGTCCTCCCCCTGCGGAGTGGCTACACATAAGAACACGAAGTGAGAGCCTCTGACGGCTCCCGCGCTGTCGTGCTCGAAGGCGAGCCTCCCAACCGAGAGGCCCTCTCTGACCAGTTCGCCGAG
>JAKABK010000375.1 GCA_021796905.1 Actinomycetes bacterium | reverse complement strand
CGGCTCCCGTAGCATTGCGGGGTGGGAACCTACCTGGAGGCCCTCGCCGAGCGGGTCGTGGTCTTCGACGGGGCGACCGGCACCAACCTGCAGTTGGCCGGGCTCGGCCCCGACGATTTCGGCGGGCCGACCCTGGAGGGCTGCAACGAGGTGCTCGTCGCGACCCGCCCCGAGGTGGTCGCCGACCTGCACCGCTCGTTCCTCGAGGTCGGCTGCGACGTGGTCGAGACCGACAGCTTCGGGTCGCTGCCCTGGGTCCTCGCCGAGTACGGCATCGCCGGGCGGGCCCGGGAGCTGGCCCGCGCCGCGGCCGGCATCGCCCGCGACGTAGCCGACGGTTTCGGTGGGCGTTTCGTCGCCGGCTCGCTCGGTCCGGGCACCAAGATCGCCTCGCTCGGCCAGATCGGTTTCGCCGAACAGCGCGACGGTTATGCCGAGGCGGCCGCCGGGCTGCTCGAGGGCGGCGTCGACCTGCTGCTGGTCGAGACCGTCCAGGACCTGTTGCAGGCCAAGGCGGCGATCATCGGCTGCCGCAGGGCGATGGCCGAGGTCGGCCGGGCCGTGCCGGTCCAGGTGCAGGTGACCGTCGAGACGACCGGGCGGATGCTGATGGGGACCGAGATCGGCGCCGCTCTCACCACCCTCGACGCCCTGGCGCCCGAGGTGATCGGGCTCAACTGCGCGACCGGACCGGCGGAGATGACCGAGCACCTCCGCTACCTGTCGGCCCACGCCCGCTGCCCGCTGTCGGTGCTCCCCAACGCCGGGCTCCCCTCGGTGCTCGACGGCCGGATGCACTACGACCTCACCCCCGCCGGGCTCGCATCGCACCTGACCCGTTTCGTCACCGAGCTCGGGGTCGCCGCCGTGGGGGGCTGCTGCGGGACCGAGCCGGCGCATCTCGCGGCGGTCGTCGAGGCGGTCTCGGGCCTGACGCCCGCCGAGAGGGAGGTCGACTGGGAGCCGGGCTGCGCGTCGCTCTACACCCACGTGCCCTGGGACCAGGCCCCGTCGGTGCTGATGGTCGGGGAGCGCACCAACGCCAACGGGTCCAAGAAGTTCCGGGAGGCGATGCTCGCCTCCGACTGGGACACCTGCGTGGCGATGGCCCGCGACGCTGTCAAGGAAGGCGCCCACCTGCTCGACGTGTGCGTCGACTACACCGGCGAGGACGGCCCGGCGGACATGGCCGAGATCGCGTCGCGTTTCGCCACCCAGTCGACCCTGCCGATCATGCTCGACTCGACCGAGCCGGCGGTGATCGAGACCGGCCTGCAGCGCATCGCCGGCAAACCGGTCCTCAACTCGGTCAACCTGGAGGACGGCTCGGCGCCCGGCACCCGCCTCGACCGTTTCCTGTCCCTGGCGCGCGAGTACGGGGCGGCGGTGGTCTGCACCTGCATCGACGAGACCGGCCAGGCCCGCAGCGCGGAGCGCAAGCTCGAGGCCGCAAGGGCGATCCACGACCTCGCCGTCGGCCGTTACGGGCTGCGCCCCGAGGACCTGCTGTTCGACCCGTTGGCGCTCACCCTCGGCACCGGGATGGAAGAGAGCCGCCGCGACGGCGCCGAGACGATCGAAGGCATCCGTCGGATAAAGGCCTCCCTACCCGGCGTCCGGACCATTCTCGGGCTCTCGAACATCAGCTTCGGGCTCGCCCCCGCCCTGCGTCACGCCCTCAACTCGGTGTACCTCCACGAGTGCCAGGCCGCCGGGCTCGACGCGGCGATCGTCCACGCGGCGCGGATCATGCCGCTCGCCCGGATCGACCCGGCCGTCGTCGAGGCCTGCCTCGACCTGATCTACGACCGGCGCCGTCCCGACCACGACCCGTTGTCGGTACTGCTGCGGATGTTCGAGGGGGTCTCCGCAGCGGGCTCCCAACGGGAGGACCGCAGCGACTGGCCGATCGAGCGGCGCCTGTCGGCCCGGATAGTCGACGGGGACCGCGACGGCTTGGAGGACGACCTGGCGAGCGCGCTCGACGCCGGCTGGGCCGCTCTCGACGTGGTGAACGGACCGCTGCTCGGGGGGATGAAAGTGGTCGGCGACCTCTTCGGCGCCGGCGAGATGCAACTGCCGTTCGTCCTGCAATCCGCCGAGACCATGAAGAAAGCGGTCGCCTGGCTCGAGCCGCACATGGAGCGCAGCTCCGCCGACAGCGGCGGGAAGGGCCGGGTGGTGCTCGCAACGGTGAAAGGCGATGTGCACGACATCGGAAAGAACCTCGTCGACATCATCCTCACCAACAACGGCTACGAGGTGCACAACCTCGGGATCAAGGTCCCGATCAGCGACATCCTCGCCAAGGCCGACGAGGTCGGCGCCGACGCGATCGGCATGTCCGGCCTGCTCGTGAAGAGCACCCTGATCATGCGCGAGAACCTCCAGGAGATCACCGACCGGGGACGTTCCGACCTGCCGGTGCTGCTCGGCGGGGCGGCCCTCACCCGGACCTACGTGGAGCGCGACCTGCGCCGGGAGTACGAGGGACGGCTGTTCTACGGCAAGGACGCCTTCGAGGGTCTGAGGGTCCTCGACCGCCTCGGCGCGCTCCGCTCCGGCGCCGAGCCCGACGACCCCGCCTGGGGGCGGGAGGTCGCAGAACGCCCCGGGGTGCGCACCCCCGCCGACGCCCTCGCCGACGCCGCCGTGGCCGGCGTTGCTGCCCGCCCCCGGCGGGCCCCCTCGGTGCGCTCCGACAACCCGGTGCCGACCCCCCCGTGGCTCGGGTCCCGGGTCGAGCGGGGCGTGGCGCTCGACGACATCGCCGCCTATTTGAACGAGACCGCCCTGTACCGCAACCAGTGGGGGTACCGGACCCGTCGAGGGGA
>JAKABK010000374.1 GCA_021796905.1 Actinomycetes bacterium | reverse complement strand
GGCCCGCTCCGGGGCTCTCGACACCTCCCTGGTGTCCCACTCGAGCTTCTACACCACCAACTACACCAAGCCGATCCTGTTCATCGGGGACTCCTTGCAAGCCCAGAATGCCGCCAGCTACTGGGGCAGGATCGTCGCTGCCCAGCACCTGCTCAGCAGTCAGTGGGGGGTGATGAACGAGACCGGCAGCTGGCCGGGCCAACCGTGGCTGTGGCTCTACACCATGTGGTACCAGGTGCCGCCGATGTCGTCTTCGGGTAACGGTGACGTCGAGGTGATCGCGATCATGACGGTCCTCAGCCTGGTGCTGCTGGCGGTCCCGCTGATCCCCGGGGTCCGGGACATACCCCGCTGGCTACCCCTGCACCGGGTGGTCTGGAGGCGCTACTACGCAGCCGATCGCGACTCGGGGACATGAGCGACCGGGCGGGTGGCCGTCCGGCGGTCGGCGTCGGCCGACCGGCTCACGAGTTGACGATCGCCTCGAGGGTCCAGTCGGGGTGGTCGGCGATGAGCCGCTCCAGCCAGTAGGGGCTCGGGAACACCGCGAGGATCGTCCCGTCCCGCCGCTCGAGCAGCTCCACGCCGCCGGCGTCGCGCAGCCCGGGGACCGTCGCCGCGTCGGTCCGGCGCACGGTGCGCTCCTGGGCCGGACCGAGCTCGACCGGGGCGCCGAGCTCGTGGTCCATGCGGTGGGCGAAGACCTCGAACTGCATCTGGCCGACCGCGGCGAGCACCGGGTTGGGGTCGCCGCCGAGACGGTGCAGGACCTGGATGACGCCTTCGCGCTCGAGCTGCTCGAGGCCCCGGCGGAACTGCTTGGAGCGCGACAGGTCCCTGGGGTGGACGGTCGCAACCAGCTCCGGTGCGAAGGTGGGGATCGGGGGGAAGGCGACGGGAGACGACTGGTAGAGGCTGTCGCCGACGCTGAGGTCACCGGCGTTGACCAGGCCGATGACGTCCCCCGGCCAGGCGTCGTCGACGGTATTGCGCTCGGAGCCGAACATCGAAGCCGCGTACTTGGTGGCGAAGGGCCGACCGGTAGGTCCGTGGGTGAGGACCATGCCCCGCTCGAAGTGCCCGGAGCAGACCCTGACGAACGCTACGTGGTCCCGGTGGGCCGGGTTCATGTTGGCCTGGATCTTGAACACGAAACCGCTGAAGGGCGTCTCCAGGGCTCGGGGGTGACCGTCGGCGTCGACAGCCGGAGCGGGCTCGGGCGCGAGGTCGACGACCGCGTCGAGGAGGTGGCGTACCCCGAAGTTGGTGAGCGCGGAGCCGACGAACAGCGGGCTGGCGTCACCGGCGAGGAATCGTTTGGGGTCGAACGAGGCGCCGACCTCGTCGAGCAGGGCGCTCCCCTCGACCGCTGCGTCCCACGCCGGGCCGAAGGCGAGCGCGGCCTGCTCGGGGGTGAGGCGCTCCTCGCTCGCCTCGCTGGCGCCGCGGGCGGCCCGGTCGTACCGGACCATCGTCCCGTCGCGGCGGTCGAGGACCCCCCGGAAGTCTCCGGGGATCCCGACCGGCCAGGTGACCGGGGTCGGCTCGAGGCCGATCTGCTCGTTGATCTCGTCGAGGAGCTCGAGGGGGTCCCGGCCGGGGCGGTCGAGCTTGTTCAAGAAGGTGATCACCGGGAGGTTTCGGGAGCGGCAGACCTCGAACAGCTTGCGGGTCTGCGGTTCGACACCCTTGGCGGCGTCGAGGACCATCACCGCCGAGTCGGCTGCGGCGAGGACCCGGTAGGTGTCCTCGGAGAAGTCCCGGTGGCCGGGGGTGTCGAGCAGGTTGACCACGTGGTCGCGGTAGCCGAACTGGAGCGCCGTCGAGCTGACCGAGATCCCCCGTTGACGCTCGAGCTCCATCCAGTCCGAGCGGGCAGCCCGACGCCCGGCCCGGGCCTTGACCGCACCGGCCTCGACGACCGCCCCGGAGTAGAGAAGGAACTTCTCGGTGAGGGTGGTCTTGCCGGCGTCGGGGTGGCTGATGATCGCGAAGGTGCGCCGCCTCGCTGCCTGCTGTTCCACCCCCTCGGCTTCCGACACCCACCCAAGCTACCGGTCGGCGCCGGCGACCCGGTTCATCCGGCGACCCGGTTCATCCGGTGTGGCCGGGACAGCGCAACGAACCGCCGTTGAGCTGTTCGAGCAGCGAGCGTGCTCCGCCGCTCAACCCGGCGGTCGGGAGCGTCCCTGGCGCGTTCCCCGACGCGCCGCTCAGCTGGGCGGCGACCGCCTGCTGCTTGCAGACCCCGCCGATGCCGTTGCCGGCGATCCCTCCGGGGCTCGACGGCCCCGACCCTCCGCCGAACATCGGACCGGGCCGGAGGGACCAGATGGTGAGCGCCGCTCCGATGGCCACCGTCGCGAGCTTCACCCACATCTTCAACTGGCGCGGGTCCATCGCAGATGGCCTCGGCAGGTCCGGCCGGCGGCTTTAGCCGCCGTGTGGGGCGGTCGGCGCAGGTGGGCCCGGCCGGCTGGTCAGGGGACCGCCGCGGCGCTGAGGACACCCAGTTCGGCGGCGCGTTCGGTGACCCGCAGGTGGCGGGAGACGGCGGCGGACGCGACGACCCTGCCGTCGTGGTCGGCGACCAGTCCCCCCATCACCTCGAGGGTCCGGCCCGGGGAGAAGGCGAAGGTGCAGAGCAGCGTGACCGGCATCCCGGCGAGCGGGGGGAGAGCGGCGAGCCACCGCTTCGTCGCCCGGGCCGGTCCGACGCCGGCGACCACCAGCCCCTCCACCCAGGTGGCGACCACCAGGTGCTCGGCCCAGGCGAGCTGGGACACCCCGACCCGGCCGAGGGGGAGGACCTGGACCTCGGCTCCCCTCCCCGAGAGGACCACGCCGAG
>JAKABK010000373.1 GCA_021796905.1 Actinomycetes bacterium | reverse complement strand
CCAGTACGGGTTGATGTCGAGCTCCATCGCGTTGGTCACCCCGGCGTCGCGCAGGGCGGTGGCGAGATCGACCGGCAGGGCCGCCATCGAGGCCGCGTACACCAGGTCCCCCGACGGGTCGGTCCCAACCGCGCTGCGGGCGGTGCCCGGCACCCCGTAGAGCTCGGCGCCCCAGGCGGCGACGTCGCCGACCTGGGAGCTGACGGTCCCGTCGGTGATCAGCGGGGTGAGGTTCTGGCGGACGCTCACCACCGTCTTGCCAGCGGCCGGCACCCCCTCACCCCACGGGCCGACCTGGGCGGTGCCGTTCGAGTAGACGACGAGGCTGGCGTCGCCGGCGACGAGTGGCACGAGCACGTGCCCGTCGAGCTCGACCCCCCCGGAGCCGGTGGAGGTCTCGAAACCCCCGTTGAACGCCCCGATCAGCGAAGGACGCTCGGCTGCGCTCACCGCGTCACCGTCGACGGCGGTCACCGGGAACCCGGTGCTCGGCGGGTTCAGGCTGCCGAGGTGGAAGTCCAGCCGGTAGGTGCCGGCGTGGAAACGGACGAGGGTCACCGCGGCCCCGTCGTGGAGGTGGTAGGTGCGGGTGTCGACGAGGATCGCGTGGCTCGTCTCGTCGACGACGCTCCAACCGGGCTGGGCCACCGGCGGAGTGGTCGCGGTGGTCGAGGGTGTCGTGGTGGTCGGCGACCGGGTCGTGGTCGAGCTGTGGCCCCCGGTGCTGGAGCTTCCCGCGGCGGGGACCGCGCTCGTCGCGGCCGACCCGGAGCTGGCCGCCGATGACGAACGGGACGAGGAGCGGGCGCCGCCCCCGCAGCCGGCGGCGAGCAAACCGAGCAGCGCAGCCGCCGCCACCGCTCGCCCGGGTCGCCGGCGTCTCAGCGCGCCCACGGGAACCCGCTGGTCTCGTGCTCGACCCCGTCAGGGGTGACGAACCATCCCTCCCAGCCGTCCATCGCCTCGAGGACCGGGAGGAAGGCTGGGCCCCCGACTGCCAGGGCGGTGGCGAAGGCGTCGGCGGTCGTCAGGTCGGGACCGCAGACCGTCGCCGCCCGGGCGGCGACCGGACCGCCCGCCGGGTTCCAGAGGTGCTCGCCGCGCTCGTAGGTGCCCGACGAGGCGATCGCCGAGCCGGCGGGCAGCGCCACCGCTCCGGCGAGCGCCTCCGACCTCCAGGGGTGGCGTACCCCGATGCGCCAGCTACCGGATCCGTCCGGGCCCGGCCCGGGCAGGGTGGCCACGTCCCCGGCGCCGTCGACCGCCCCGGCGGCCGGGCCGGCGTCGCCGAGGCGGGCGCAGGCCGCGGCGGTGGCCCAACCCTTCACCATCCCGGTCGGGTCGACGCCACCGGGCGCCGCCCACGGGTCGAACCATCCCGCCGAGGCCTCCCGCAGCTCCCGGCAGCGGTCGAGGACCGCGGCGATGTCGGGCCGGTCGGACTCCGCCAGCTCCCCTCGACGGACGCGGCTCATCGGGCTGTCGGGGTTCCATGTGCTGAAGACCCGGTCCGCCTCGGCGAGATCGCCCGACGCGGCCCGCAGGGCGTCCTCGACGTCGCGGTCGGTGCCGTCCCCGGTGCCCCCCGGGCACCAGGTGAAGCAGAACACGGTCCCCATGGCCTCGACGGTCCGGGTGCGGAGCGCGGTCGTGGTCACGAGTGGAGCGCGGCCAGCGCCGCTTGGACCGACTGGGCGTAGGCCTCGGTGGTGTAGCTCGCCCCGGAGATCAGCTGGCTCCGGGCGGTCTGGGCCGAGAGCACCTCGTGGCGCAGCATCGGCAGGACCTGCTGGGCGATCTGCTGGGAGTACGAGTCGATCGTCGAGAGCGATGCCACCCCCACGTTGGTGATCTTCTTGCCGCTGACCGTGACCTTGACGGCGAGCTGGCCGTAACCGAACTGGACCGTCTTGCCGGTGGCGCTGCGGGCAGCTCCGCCCGGCGCGGTGGTGGTACTGCTCGCCCTCTTCACCGACCCGGTACCTGCAGGGGTGGTCGTGGTCGGCGATCCGGTCGCCGCCGGTGACGAGACGACGCTGCGGGGTTTGCTGGTCGGGTAGCTGAGCACGCCGGCGACCCCGGCAAGGGTGGCGACGACGACGATCGGGCTTCGGCGCAAGGCGGTTTCTCCGTTCAGGGGGTCGGTGCCCTCAGAGGGCGTAGGCTTCGTGGTGGATCGCCTGGTCGGGGAGACCGAGGCGACGGGCGGCGGCGGTCACCGAGGCGACGAAGTCCTCGGCGCCGGAGACGTACAGGTCCCGTTCGGCGACGTCGGGGACCAGCCGGCGGAGCAGGCGCCCGTCGACGACGTGCTTGCGGCGCGAGCCGTACAGCTCGTGGAGGACGCCTCCGCGCGCCTCGACCAGCGCGGCGACCTCGTCGCGAAGCGGCATCGAGGCGGCCGAGGTGGCCCGCAGGATCACCGCCGGAGCGGTGCCCGCCGGCAGGTCCTCGAGCAGCGAGCGGATCGAGGTGACCCCCACGCCGGCGGCGACGAGCACCGCTTTCGGTCGTCGGCGCATGGCGGCGGTGAACACCCCGTAGGGGCCTTCGAACGCCACCCTGGTGCCCCGCCGGAGCCGGGTGATGTCACGGGAGTGGTCGCCGAGCCCGCGCACGGTGATCCTCAGGTAGCCCTTCTGGGGGAGACCCGAGACGCTGTAGGGGTGGGCCTGCCACCACAGGCCCCGGGCGAGGAACCGCCACTCGACGAACTGGCCGCCTTCGACACCGAGGCGGTCGAGGTTGCGGCCCCGCAGGACGATCGACGCCACGTCGGGGGTCTCGCGACGGACCTCCCAGACCACCAGGCGGTGTCGCAGGGTCCGGGCTAGGGGGAGACCGAAGCGGAAGACGAGCACG
>JAKABK010000372.1 GCA_021796905.1 Actinomycetes bacterium | reverse complement strand
TGACCACCATCCCGGCGGTGATCACCATCGCCCCCACCGGGCTGTCGACCAGGGTCGAGAAGAACATCCCGACCGCGGCCAGCCCCAACAGCGAGACCCCCACGACCACCGACGCGAGCAGGGTCCGGGCGATACCGTCGAGCAGCGAGAAGCTGGTTCCCGACAGGCCGATCACCGGGCCTATCGGGAAGAGGGCGGCGCCGGCGGCGAGCCCACCGAGCGCTACGACCACGGCGGCCACCACCGAGTAGACGGCAACGGTGAACGCCTTGACGGCCAGCAGCCGGGTCCGTCCGGCCGGTCGGGCGAGAAGGTAGCGCAAGGTGCCGAGGCTCGCCTCCCCGGCGATCGAGTCCCCCGCGACCACCGCCACGGTGAGGGGCAGGAAGAACGGGATGCAGACCGTGAGCCCGGCAAGAGCGTCGAAGACCCCGTTGCGGCTGACCTGGTCCAAGAAGCTCGGCCCCTGGCCGGCTCCCGGACCGCCGACGACGTCGACCGCTACCGCGAGCAGCACCGGCACGGCGAAGAGCACGCCGAGCTGCACCCGGACCACGGTCCGGCGGAACAGGTGCCGCAGCTCAGCGAGCCACATCGAAGCCCTCACCGGTCAGGGCCACGAACAGCTCCTCGAGGCTGGGGCGGGTGCTGGTGAGGCTCGACACCGCCACGCCGGCGAGCACCAGCTCGCGGCAGCAGCGGGCCGGGTCGGGCTCCCCGGTCACATCGAGACGTCCCGAGACCCGCCGGCCCTCGACCCTCGGGTCCCCGAGACCGGCACCGGCGAGGATCGTCGCCGCCCGGGCCGGGTCGTCGACCTCGACGACGAGGCGGGTCTCGCCGGCGGCCCGCAGGTCGGCGAGGGTGCCCTGGGCGAGCAGGCGCCCCTGGGACATCACCGCCGCGTGGGTGCACACCTGCTCGATCTCCGCGAGCAGGTGACTGGAGAGCAGCACGGTGCTGCCCTCGGCGGCCAGGTCGCGGATCAGGTTGCGGATCTCCCGGGTGCCCTGGGGGTCCATGCCGTTGGTCGGCTCGTCGAGCACCAGCAGTTCCCGTGGCCGGAGGAGAGCCGAAGCGAGCCCGAGCCTTTGGCGCATCCCGAGCGAGTAGGCCCGGTACTTCCTACCGGCGGCTGCCGCCAGCCCGACCCGGGCGAGAGCGGCCTCGACGCGCCCCGCGCGGGTCTCCCGGCGAGCGTCGGGTCCGGCGGCGTCGAAACGTCGCAGGTTGTCCCGGCCCGACAGCCACGGATAGAACGCCGGTCCCTCGACGAGCGCGCCCACCCGGGGGAGGGTCGTGGCGGCCGCAGCCGGCATCTCGCGGCCGAGCAGCGACCACGAGCCCGACGTCGGGGCGATCAGGCCGAGGAGCATCCGGATGGTGGTGGTCTTCCCCGACCCGTTCGGTCCGAGGAAACCGAACACGCTGCCGGCGGGAACCCTGAGGTCGACGCCGTCGACCGCGGCGACGTCCCCGAAGCGTTTGGTCAGGCCGGTCGTGACGATAGCGTCGGCCGCGTCCATCGGCCGGGTCGTCGGGTCCACCCCTGCCGAAACCGGGATCAGGGCGGTACCCGCCTCAGCCGGCGAGCGCGCCAGCGTCGGCCTCGAGCACCGCCGGGGGCACGAACCCGACGAGCAGGTGACCGTCGGGGAGGACCAGCACGTCGAGCAGCGAGGAGCGCAACAGCCGACCCGATCCCCAGCTCCCCGACACCGGGGTGGCGGCCGCCTCCAGCGCGCCGACGGTCGGGTTCGAGGATGCCACCGCCAGGTCGGCCACCGCCGACCAACCGTGGCCGATCACCCGCGGGGAGGAGGACGCCGGGGCGGCCGGCGGGGCGGCTGCCTCGGTGACCGGGGCGTAGGCGGACCACCCGCCCGCCCCGCCGGGAGGCGACTCCAGCCCGTAGCGGAGCGACGCCAGCCCGCCGCCGGGTCGGCGGACGACCACCCGGGTGGAGGTGCTCTCCCCGCGCGGGGGGTCGAACACCGACGCCGCTGGCGGGGCGAAGCTCACCGAAGTGAACCCGAGCTCGAGCGCCGGGGTCCGCTGGCCGGCCGCTCGGACCGTGACCCGCAGCGGCACGGAGTTGGCGGCGTCGACCGCGATGTCGACCGACGAGACCGTCGAGGTGGAGGTATCGGTGGGCTCCAGGCGCAGGACCCGGCAGGGGACCCCGGCGACGTAGACCGGGGTGCCGACGCCCACCGCCGTGCCCGCCGACCCGAGCCCGGCCACCAGCTGCGACGCCACGCTCGCCGGGTCGAGGCCGCTCGGTGACGGACGGGTCCCGCCTGGCGCCGAGGGCAGGAGGTAGCGACCGACGTGCTGGTCGGCGCTGTCCCACACCCACACCTCGTCGCCCCGGCGGACGATGTCGGTCTCCGCGAGCGACCCGTCGGTCGCCAGGCGCTCCTCGGAGCCGTCGACCCACAACCGGAAGCTCTGCGCGCCGGAGAGCAGGCCGGTCGGGTCGAGACCTCCGGCGGTCGGCACCCCCTGGCCCGCGGAGCCGGGACCGGCGAGCGAGGGGATCCCGAGATCGGGCCGCCACTCCACGCTCCCCGACACCGCCGCGACGCGGCTGCCGAGCACGCCGGCGACGATCTGGGCCGCGCTCTCGGCCGGGAGCCGGGGCCGGCCACCTGACGCGAGCGCCGGGACCGCTGCACCGACACCGACCAGGCCGGCTACGAGCACCGGCGCCGCGAAACGCATGCGTGACCTCACCGCTCCCACCCTAACTACTCCTCCCCGGTAGCCCGGTCGGCCCATCGGAGGCCTGGTCGGGGCCGAACCGAGCGCGGGAACCGACGCCGCTCACCGGGCGTCGTGGTGGCAGGTGCCCCCAGACGACCT
>JAKABK010000371.1 GCA_021796905.1 Actinomycetes bacterium | reverse complement strand
CTGGCGGCGCTCTTCTCCGAACTGGCCGCCTGGTCCCCGGCCCGGGCAGCAGCCCCCGTCCCGGCTACCCGACGGTAACCTGTGGGAGTCGCTCCCAGGAGGTCTCCAGTGATGCCCGAGGCAGTAATCGTCGCCACCGCCCGCAGCCCGATCGGGAGGGCGTTCAAGGGGTCGCTGGTCGATCTCCGGCCCGACGAGATGGCTGCCCAGATGGTGCGAGCAGCCATGGAGCAGGTCCCGGCGCTCCCTGCCGGGTCGGTCGAGGACGTGCTGATCGGATGCGGCCAGCCGGCCGGCGAGGCGGGCTACAACCTGGCCCGGGTGGTGGCCCTGCTGTCCGGGCTGCCGGGGGCACCAGGGGTGACCGTCAACCGCTACTGCTCCTCGTCGTTGCAGACGATCCGGATGGCCGCCCACGCGATCAGGGCGGGGGAGGGTGACGTCTTCGTCGCCGGCGGGGTCGAAGCGGTCAGCCGTTTCGGCAAGGGCATGTCCGACGGCCTGCCCGACACCCAGAACCCCCGTTTCCGGGAGGCGACCGAGCGCAGCGCCGCCCGCGCCGCCGGCGGGATGAAACCGTGGGAGCCGGCCCCGGGCCTCCCCGACGTGTACATCGCGATGGGCCAGACCGCCGAGAACGTGAGGGAGCTCGAAGGCGTGACCAGAGCGGAGATGGACCGCTTCGCCGCCCTGTCCCAGCAGCGGGCGGTCGCCTCGCAGGAGAACGGGTTCTTCGAACGGGAGATCGCACCCCTCGAGCTGCCCGACGGGACCGTCGTGTCACGCGACGACGGGCCGCGGCCGGGCACGACGGTCGAGAAGCTCGCGACGCTACAACCGGCCTTCCGGCCCGACGGGGAGGTGACCGCCGGCAACAGCTGCCCGCTCAACGACGGCGCCGCCGCGGTGGTGGTGATGAGCGACACCCGCGCCGCCGAGCTGGGGATCACCCCCCTGGCCCGGATCGTGTCGTCGGGGGTATCGGCTCTCGACCCGGAGATCATGGGCCTCGGACCGGTCGAGGCCAGCCGTCAGGCGCTCGCCCGGGCGGGCCTCGGTATCGACGACATCGACCTGGTGGAGATCAACGAGGCCTTCGCCGCCCAGGTCGTGCCCTCCGCCCGGCACCTCGGCGTCGAGTGGGACAAGCTCAACGTCCACGGCGGCGCGATAGCGCTCGGCCACCCCTTCGGCATGACCGGAGCGCGCATCATGGCCACGTTGATCAACGGCCTGCAGGCCGAGGACAAGACGCTCGGCTTGGAGACGATGTGCGTCGGAGGCGGGCAGGGCATGGCGATGATCGTCGAACGTCTCTCCTGAGCCACCAGCCGCCGACCCCCGCCCCGCCCCGTCCACCGGGGGCCCGGTCCCCGGTGGCCCGGCTCCCGGTCCGGCGGCCCGGCTCCGGGGCGGCACCGGCGGGAGGCGATCGGGCCCGCCCGGGCGATCCTTGACCCGGGAGGCCGCCGCGGCGTAACTTTCAGCCCCATTGTGGCTGTCCGCACGTGGAGGTTCGCTCGCCACGCCGCCCCGGTCGTGGTCGTCGCCGCAGTGCTCGCCCTGGTCCCGGCTCTCGTGGCGCCTGTCGCCACCGCCCAGAGCCTCGGTGGGCTCCGTGCCCAGGCCTCGCAGCTGGAGGCCCGGATCCAGGCGATGGGCCTGCAAGAAGCCTCGCTATCGGAGCGCTACGACGGGGCGCGCTACGCCCTGTCGCGGACCGAGGAGAAGGTTTCCCGGGCCCGCGAGGACCTGAAGGCGGCTCTCGCCGCGGAGGGCCGCGCCCGGGGAGTGCTGCGATCCGAGGCGATCGACGCCTACGTGAGCGGCTCTGGCGGGTCGGTCGCGCTCGCCCCGCTCTCGTCGGCCAACCAGAGCCTGCTGCGGGCCGAGTACGAGCAGACCCTCGCGAACAGCCAGACCGACGCCATCGATTCCTACGAGACCGCGTCGCTCGGGGCGGCCACCGCCGGCCGGCTCCTCGAGGCGCAGGAGAAGCTGCAGACAGCCGACCTGCGCTCGATCGCCGCCGACAGGTCCCAGGTCCAGGCTTCCGCAGATCGCCTCGACCAGCTCCTCGCGAGCGACAAGGGTCGCATCGGGGCGATCATCGCAGCCCAGCAGGCGGCGCAGCGCAGGGCCGCCGAGCGCGCCGCCCAACTGCGCATCCAACAGGCCCGCCAAGCTGCCGCGGCCGCGGCAGCCGCCCAACAGGCCCAGCAGGCGGCCGCGGCAGCCGCCCAGCAGGCATCGAACGTGGAGGCCAGCGGATCGACCGGCGCCGGCGGCTCTACGGTGTCGGGCGGAGGCGTCCCCACCGGTGGCGGCTCGGGCACCCCCGCCGCGGGAGGCTCGGGCGGCGGGTCTGGTTTCACCCCGCCGCCCGCCAGTTCTGCTGCGGCGGTGGCCGTCGCCGCCGCCGAGTCGCGCGTCGGCGACCCCTACGTGTGGGGCGCCGCCGGGCCGAGCTCGTTCGACTGCTCCGGACTGGTCATGTGGGCCTACGAGCAGGCCGGGATCCAGCTCCCCCACTTCAGCGGCGCCCAGTACGCGGACACGGTGCACATCCCGATGTCGGACCTCCAACCGGGTGACCTGGTGTTCTTCTCCAACCCCGACATCCACGTGGCGATGTACGTCGGCAACGGGATGATCATCCAAGCGCCCTACACCGGTGCCTACGTGGAGATCGTGCCGATGTACTCCGGGTTCACCCTCGCCAGCCGGGTCGAGTAGCCGGGCGCCAGCTCCCCCCGCTTCGGGGGCGGCCACATCGAGAGGGCGGCCCCATCGGCAAGAATGGTCTCCCGTGAGGGTCGACCGCTGTTTCGCGTTCGTGGACCTGTGCGGGTTCACCGCCTACGCCGACCGCCACG
>JAKABK010000370.1 GCA_021796905.1 Actinomycetes bacterium | reverse complement strand
GGGCAAGACCCCCTCCTCGGCGTTGTACCACGCCTGGGGGACGGCGGTGTTGGGCTTGTGGGACCCGGCCGGGCTCACCCCCTCGTACTTGTAGTAGATGCGAGCCGGGGTGCGCAGCGCCGCCTCGAGGCGGCGCGCCCGGAACAGCGGCGACGGCCGCCACTGCCGGTAGACGTCACGGACCGGGTCGGGTATCGGCACGAAGCGCTCGGCGCTCACCTCCTGGGCGATGAGGGCTTTCGGGAAGAGGGGCTCGAGCGCGTCGGGGCCGATCGGCTCCCCGGTCCCCGGGTGCAGCGGGGGAGGGGGTGGGGACGGGAGGTCGGCGACCACGTTGTACCAGTGGGTCGGTATGCGGTCCTCGTCGAGGAGGTACTTCACCTGGCTGCCCATCGGCCAACCGTAGCTCCCGGGGAGCGGCTAGGTCCCGGATCGCTCGGCGAGCCCGAGCCATTCGTCCTCGACCGACCCGAGGCGCGCCTGCGCCTCGGCGGCGTCCCGTCCGAGGCGGTCCAGCTCGCGGTGGTCGGTCGTCGCCGACATCTCCGCCGAGAGCTGCTCGACCCGACGCTGCCAGCGGGCCATTTCCTTGTCGAGCTGCCGTAGGCGCCGCCCGATGGCCGGGTCCCGGTCCGCGCCGGGTGTCGCTGCTCTCGCGTCGTCTCGGACCGCAACCGGTCCCGCTGCGCCCAGCCCGACAGCGGACTGCGGTCGGCCCGGGGCCGGGTTGGTGCTCCGGCGGACCCAACCGTCCACCCCTCCCGGGACCGCCTCGACCCGCCCGCCGGCTCCGACCGCGACCACCGTGTCGGCGGTCCGCTCGAGGAAGCTGCGGTCGTGGCTCACCGCCACCACCGCGCCGGGCCACCCGTCGAGGAAGTCCTCCAGGTTGCGGAGGGTGTCGAGGTCGAGGTCGTTGGTCGGTTCGTCGAGCAGCAGGACGTTCGGTCGGGCGGCGAGCACGAGCAGCAACTGCAGCCGGCGCCGTTCCCCTCCCGACAGGGTGCGTACCGGGGCGAACGCCAGTTCCCCCCCGAACCAGAACCGCTCCATCAGCGCCTGGTCCTCGGGGGAGCCGGGTGGGCGGTACGGGCCGGCGACCAGGTCGCGCACCCGGGCCGCCTCGTCGAGGTCGACGCCGCGCTGGTCGTAGTAGCCGACCGTGACGGTCGGCCCGGTCCTCACCCGCCCCGAGCTCGGCTCCCGGCGTCCGGCGAGCAGGTCGAGGAGGGTGGTCTTGCCCGACCCGTTGGGGCCGACCACCGCGAGGCGCTCCTCGCGGTCGAGCTCGAGGTCGACTGCCGAGAGCGTCGGGTCGGTCGCGCCCGGATAGGTGTAGGCCACCTGCTCGAGCCCGACGACCTGGTCGCCCAGGCGGGGGGCGCCGAAGGACAGCGCCAGGTCGCCCCGGCGGGCCGGAGCCTCGGCCCGGCCCTCCACGATCCGTGTCGCCGCCTCCACCCTCGCCCGGGGCTTGCGGGAACGGGCCGGAGCACCCCTGCGGAGCCAGGCCAGCTCGGCGCGAGCCAGGTTCCTCCGGGTGGTCTCGCTCTGACGGTCCCGGGCGGCCCGCTCGGCCCGGGCCTCCAGGTACGAGGCGTACCCCCCGTCGTGGAGGTAGCCGCGGCCGCGGTCGAGCTCGAGCATCCGGGTGGTCACCCGGTCGAGGAGGTGGCGGTCGTGGCTGACCAGCACCAGACCGCCCTGGAAGGCGGCCAGCCGGGCCTCAAGCCAGGCGACCGCCCCGAGGTCGAGGTGGTTGGTCGGCTCGTCGAGGACGAGGAGGTCGGCGGGGTGGGCGAGCGTCGCGGCCAGCGCCACCCGCTTGCGTTGACCACCCGAGAGCGTCGCCACGTCCCGGTCGGCGTGGCCGGCCATCCCGAGACGGTCGAGCGCGGCCTCCGCCTCCCAGCCCGCACCGACCGCGGCGCCGACGGTTCCCGCCGGCAGAGCCGGCTCCTGCTCGAGGTAGGCGACCACTGTCCCCCGACCACGGCGTTGCGTGCCCTCCGCCGGGGGGGACGCCCCGGCCAGGACAGCCAGCAGGGTCGACTTGCCGGTCCCGTTGATCCCGACGATCCCGAGGCGGTCCCCGGTCGACACCGTGAGCGACAGGCCCTCGAACAGCGACCGCTCGGCGCTGCGGGCCCCCACGTCTTCGAGATCCACGAGCACCGCCACGACCCCTCGAGGCTACCGGGGTGCTCGGGACCGCCGGGTGCGCGATCATCCCGCTGTGAGCGACACGCACCTACCGCCAGCGCCCGGGGGCGCACCGGGGTCCCCGCCCTCGCGAACCGAGCCCCCGGGGACCGAGCCCCCGACCGCCGGGGCCCAGGGGACCGGGGACCCGGCCGGCGCCTCGGTGCCGGCGGTCGCTGCTGCGTTCCACCAGGAGCTGCACCCTGCCCGCCAGAGCGCGGTGCTCAGCTGGCTCGCCTTCGGGACCACCTTCGGCGCGGTTCGAGCGATCACCTACTCGATCAGGCACGGCCGGGGCCCGCTGCACGACCTCACCCCCGGCGGGCTGCACCTCCACCACTACCTTTGGGGGATCGGGATGGTGAGCGGGGTGGGGGGCGTCGCCCTGCGCGGCGCCGACCGGGCGCACCGCCACCCGGCGATGGCGATCGCGTACGGAGTGGGCATGGCCCTGATCGTCGACGAGTTCGCGCTCCTGCTCGACCTCCGGGACGTGTACTGGGCGAAACAGGGACGCTGGTCGGTGGACCTCGGGGTCGGTTTGATCGCGGCCGCCGGGTTGGTCCTGGAGGGCCAGCCGATGCTCCGCCGCTTGCGGCGAGAGCGGCGCAGCATCGGGTAGGGAACCGGGATGAGCGATCCCCGCTGGGACTCCGTCGACGCCTACCTCCAGTCGGTCCTGCTG
>JAKABK010000369.1 GCA_021796905.1 Actinomycetes bacterium | reverse complement strand
CTGGGAGGCGCTCAACTCGACCTACAACGCCCTTCCCGCCCAGGTGGGTCTCGCCCGCCGCGGTGGCCTGTACGCCTTCTTCCGCTTCGTCCGGGAACGCTCGGCGATCGTGGCCGGCTCGACCGACTCGACGATGGGCCGGGACGACGCGTGGCGGTTCTTGGTGCTCGGCCGGAGCCTGGAGCGCACCGACATGGTCGCCCGACTGCTCGCCACCGGCATCTCGGCGGTCGACGCCCGCGACGTCGACTGGGTCGTGCTCCTACGTTCCTGCTCCGCCCACGAGGCTTTCCTCCGGACCTACTCCCGGAGCCGGACCCGCTGCTGGCCGCCGAGCTGCTCGTGCTCGACCGGCTCTTCCCTAGGTCGGTCTTCTGCGCCCTCCGGGTCGGCGAGCAGTGCCTGGCGGAGCTCGATCCGAAACCGAGCCGCTCCGGTCCGGCCGACGAGGCACGCCGCCGGATGGGACTGGTCCGCGCCGGCCTCGAGTTCCGCTCGGTCGAGGACCTGATCGACGACCTGCCCGAGCGCCTGCGCTCGGTCCAAGAGGGCTGCTCCGCCGCCAACGCGGCGATCGCCACCCGCTACTTCCGACACCCCGGGCCGATCGCATGGATGCCCGAAGGCACCGGCCTGGCGCCGGTGCTCACTCACCACCGTCGACCAGCTGGTGCTCGACGCAGCCGTCGAGGTGACACCCCCCGCCCGGGTTTACCGCTACCTCGACTACTGGGGCTCGGTGGTGCACTCCTTCGAGGTGAGCGTCGCCCACCGGGAGCTGGTCGTCACCGGCCGGTCAGTGGTCGAGACGTCCGTGCCGAGCGCCCCGGCGCAGCCCCTGAGCTGGGCGGACCTCGACGCCGAACAGCTCGTGGACGAGTGGTCCGAGCTGTTGGCGCCCACCGCGATGGTCCGGCCCGACGCCCGGATCGCCGAGGCTGCCGCCGAGATCCGCGGTGACCACCCGCCGGCCGGCGCCGGGCGGGCCGCCGTCGACTGGGTCCACTCCCGCCTCTCCTACGTACCGGGAACGACCGGGGTGCACACCTCCGCCGCCGAGGCGCTCGCCGGCGGCCGGGGCGTCTGCCAGGACTTCGCCCATCTCACCCTGGCGCTGGCCCGCGCGATGGGGATCCCCGGCCGGTACTGTTCCGGCTACCTCCACCCCAACCCCGATGCCGGGATCGGCCACCCGGTCGCCGGCGAGAGCCACGCCTGGGTCGAGCTGTGGTGCGGGGACTGGCAGGGTTTCGACCCGACCAGCAGCTGGCCGGTGGGCGAGCGGCACCTCCTCGTCGCCAGGGGCCGCGACTACCACGACGTCACCCCCCTGAAGGGCGTGTTCCACGGGGGTCCGACGGCGTCCCTCGAGGTGGGGGTGCAGCTCACCCGCTCGGCCTGACCGGGCGACTGGGCGGCGCCAACCACCGGAGGTGCTCGGTGCCGCCGAGCAGCTCGAGACGCCGCCACAGCACCGGGTTGTCGGTCGACTGGCTCGCATGGCAGGCGATCGCGTCGCGCTGGCGGGCCCGGTCGACCTCGATGGCGAGGTCCAGCTCGCCGGGTGCCCGCCCGACGAAACCGGCGCCGAGCTCGAAGTTGAGCTGGGCGGCGACCGCCTCGGGTAGCGCCCAGCCGAGCACCGGCAGGTGCCGGCGGGTGCCGGCAGCGACAGCGGCGGCGGTCGCGGCGACATGGTCGGGGTGGGCGGTGATCCCCCCGTCGTCGAAGGTGAGCAGCAGTTCGGCGTCGCCCGCCTGGTCGACGATGTGGCCGACCAGCTCCTCGATCGGCACCCGGCCCAACTGCCCGTCGGGATAGGCGTACAGCTCGACGTGCTCGACGCCGAGGACCGCCGCGGCCGCCTCCAGCTCGGCGGCTCGCCGCTCCCCGAGCGGTCCTGCCGTTCCATCGTCGAGGGTGGAGGCCTCCCCGTGGGTGAAGCACAGCACCCTGACCCGGGTCGCCTGGTCGACGAAGGCGGCCAGCACGCCGCCTGCACCGAAGGACTCGTCGTCGGGGTGGGCGAGCACCGCGAGCAGCTCCGCAACCCCCGGCAGGCCGGCGGCCGGTGGACCCGTCGGTATCACGGTACCCGGCCGGCGGGGCTCGAGGATCCGGGGCGGCCTTCGCATCCGGTCACCCGAGCCCGACCGAGGTGACCGCCCCGGCTGGCTGGTAGGCGCAGGTCGGGTCTTCGGCGAACGGGTCGCCACTCGCCGCGTACGCCTGGGCCCGCGACCCGCCGCAGACCTCCCGGTAGGCGCAACGCCCGCAGCGCCCCGACAGCTGGGACGGGTCGCGCAGCGCCCGCAGCAGCGGAGCCGACGCGTAGATCTCACTGAGCGGTCGCTCCCTCACGTTGCCGACCACGAGCGGCAGGAACCCGCTCGGGCTGACCTCCCCGTGGCGCGACACGAACACGACCCCGTTACCCGGACGGACCACCAGCGGCGACCGGCGCCGAGCACCCTGCGAGCCGGCCGGATGGCCCGACGACGAGCCTGCGGCCCGCAGCTGCTCGAACTGCGGCCACTCGACCGCCAACGCCTCCCGCAGCTGCCCGTAGAGCGCGCCGGTCCCGGGGCGTTCGCCGAACCGGCGGGAGAGGACCATTCTCGTGAACGCCGGTGCCTCGGTCGTCTTCAATGCCACCACCCCGGCGACGTCGTCCAAGAAGCCGAGCACGTCTTCGGTCTCGCCCGCCGACAACCCCCGCAGAGCACTTCCCCTCCCGGTGGGCACCAGGAAGAACACGCTCCACAGCTCCGCCCCGAGCGTAGCCACCAACCGGCAGACCGCTGGCAGCTCCGAGACCGTGCCAGCGCAGACAGTGGTGTTCACCTGCACCCGCAGACCTACCTCGTGGGCCGCCCGGACGGCGGCCACGGTCCAG
>JAKABK010000368.1 GCA_021796905.1 Actinomycetes bacterium | reverse complement strand
CGGGGATCTACCGCATGGCAGTGTGGGTCCGGGCCACCGGCAACCTCCTCGAGTGTCGTGACGGACAGCTCGAGACAGGCTGCCGGTGGTCCCTTGACGCTGGCGGGCGACAGCCCCCAACTCACGCCAGTCAGACGCGACCCCGGCGCCCGCTGGGACGACCCTGGACCTCCGAGGTCCTCCTTTGTGCCCGAAAACCGCGGAACCGGTGTCGGGAGACGCCTGGAACGGGGAAGGGGCGTCCGGAAACCCCCGGCGGCGTCATGGTGCCGTCAATAGGAGCAGGAGCCTCCGTGACGCAGTACGAGGCAGTCTCGGTTCGCAGGAGGCGTCTCGGCGGCGTCGAGCCATGGGCTCAGCGGTTCCCGGCAGCTGCCGGTTCCCCCCGTCCACCAAACCGACTCCCCCCGGCCGCAGGCAGGCTCCCCCGGGCCGCTTCCCCCGGGCCGCCGGGAGCGGGTAGTCGGATGTCGGATCAGCGGTCGACGACTTCGATGCGGATCCGCTTATTTCCCTTCCCCTTGGACTCGACCTTGACGACCCGGATCGCTCCCACCTCGCCGGTCCGGGCGACGTGGGTTCCTCCGTCGGCCTGCTTGTCGAGCCCGACGATGTCGACCACCCGGATCTCGGGCACCGAAGGGGGGATCAGGTTGACCTTGGTGCGGATGAGGTCCTCGTCGGTGACGGCCGTGTCCCGGGGGAGGAAGGACACCACTATCGGCCGGTCAGCGGCCAGCTCGGCGTTGACCAGCCGCTCCACCTCGGGGCCGATCCGCTCGGGGAGAGGGTCCAGCTCGAAGTCCATCCGGGCGGCCAGCGGCTCCATGTTCCCCCCGGTCACGGCCTTCCCCCACTCGTTCCAGATGACCCCGCACAGCACGTGCAGGGCCGTGTGAGTGCGCATGAGCGCGTAGCGTCGCTCCCAGTCGAGCACCCCGGTGACGGCGTCACCCAGCGCTGGAAGGGGCCCGGTGCTCCCGAGGGTGTGCCACACCCATTCGCCGTCCTTGCGGACGTCGGTGACCGGCAGCCCTGCCAGGGTGCCGGTGTCATGGGGCTGGCCGCCTCCGCTGGGGTAGAACACGCTACGGTCGAGCGCTATCCGACGAGCCTCGGGATCGGTGGCGGTGACCTCGGCCTCGATCTCCCGGGCGTAGGAGTCCCGCAGGTACAGAAGGTCGGTCGGCACTGCGACAGGCTACCCAGCGGTCCAGCACCGCCGCTGCGCTCCCCGGGCTCCGCAAGTGCCTGCAGCGGTCGAGGCGAGCGACGGCTGGAGGTTACTCACCTCCCCCCGACACCACCTACGCGCGGCGGACGGAGGCGGCGCCACGCGACGACTCAGCGACGCGGTCGACAAGCGCCGGCGGCCGCTCCGATCGGGGCCAGACCCTGCGACCCCGGTGATCTTGGCGCGCCCCAGCCAACCGGGTGTGGGCGGAGCGGGGATTCCTGCTCCTACCGCACCGAGATCGTCCGAGACTCACCACGTTCACCCACTTCGACGAGCTGGTACGGGGAGGGGTGGACGCTTCGACGGGCTCGTACGGGGCGTCTCCTCCTCCACCGGCCCCCGCGCCGGCCGGCCCCCTCCTGGAGCGGCCGACGCCCACACGGCCATCCCCGATCCCCGAGCACGCATTCGGTTGGATCCGCCCGCTCCGATCCTGTGCACGGCCCACCTGAGTGCAAGTGCTACCTGCATGAGCAAGCTAGACTCGCCCAGATGACCGATCCGTCCAGCAGGCGCCGGCGACTCGTCGGCGCGGTCGGCTTGGCCGCTGCCATCGCCCTGACAGCGGCGGGTTGCGGTTCGACCGGGAGCGCCGGGAGCGCCGGGAGATCCTCGGGGACGAGGGGTGCCGCGGCGGCGGGCACGGCGAACGTGGCGTACGCCGGTTCGTTGCAACTCCTCGACGACAAGGTGATCGGTCCGGCCTTCGCCAAGGCGACCGGCGACCAGTACGAGGGCAGGGGGGGAGGCGCGTTCGGGGTCGCCCACGAGATCGCCGCCGGCGAGATCACCCCCAACGTCTTCGAGAGCATCGGGGCAGGACCGATCGCGCTGCTCGAACCCGAGTTCACCCGCTGGTACGTGCAGGTCGCCGCGAGCCCGATCGTGGTCGCCTACAACCCGAAGACCCCCTTCGCCCCGCGGCTGCGGGCGATTGCCGAAGGCAGGGAGCCCTTGTCGGACCTGTTCGGCCTTCTGGGACAGCCGGGGTTCCACCTGGGGCGCACCAACCCCGACACCGACCCCCAGGGTCAGGCGTTCTACGAGATGGTCGAGCTCGCCCAGGCCCGCTACCACCTCCCGGCGGGCACCGTCACCAAGGTGCTCGGGCCGCTCGACAACTCCTCGCAGGTCTTCGCCGAGACCGCCCTCGAGGCCCGCCTCCAAGCCGGTCAGCTCGACGCAGCCAGCGCCTTCCTGTCCCAGGCGGTGCAGCTCCACCTGCCCTACGTTGCCCTGCCCTCGGCGATCGACTTCGGCGACCCTGCCCTGGCGTCGAGTTACGCCCGGGCGGCTCTCACCCTCACCGACGGCAAGCGAGTCCACGGGGTGCCGCTCGTGGTCGACGCCACCGTCCTCCACGCCGACGGGACCACCGCCAAGGACGCGGCGGCCGCCGCGGCGTTCGTCGCCTACCTGCTCTCGCCCGCCGGCCGCAAGGCGTTCAGCGCCGGTGGCTACCACCTGCTCACCCCGGTCCTCGACGGGGACGAGGCGGCGGTGCCGGCGGCGGTCCGCCGTGCCATTGCCGGCGCCTGACCCGGCGGGCGCGGGGTCGCGGTGGCCGGCGCGAGGTCCGGCGGGCGGTCCTGGGGCGGGGTCGCTGCGGCGGGCGTCGAGCACTGTCTCGCTGGTCGGCGCCGCGGTGGTGTGGGTGGCCTTGCTC
>JAKABK010000367.1 GCA_021796905.1 Actinomycetes bacterium | reverse complement strand
CGGCGTCCCAGGGTGAGCCGAGGGGTGGGGTGTAGGACAGGTCGAGGTCGTCGAGCTCGGCGACGGTCATGTGGTGGTGGATGGCGGTGGCGAGCACGTCGACGCGTTTGGCGACCTCGGTGCCGAGCCGGCCGACCATCTGGGCGCCGAGGAGCCGTCCGGTGGGGAGGTCGCCGGTGATGCGGGTGGTGATCGGGTGGGCGCCTGGGTAGTAGGCCTTGTGGTCGTCGGGGGCCGAGGTGGTCGTGGCCGGGGTGAAGGCCGCGGTGGCTTCGTGGTGGCGCAGTCCGGTGCGGCCGGCGACGAGGTCGAAGACCTTGACGACCTGGGTGCCGAGACTGCCGGCGTAGCAGGCGGTGCCGCCCAGCGCGTTCTCGCCGGCGACCCGGCCCTGCTTGTGGGCGGGGGTCCCGAGCGGCAGGTAGGTGGCACCGAGGAGCTGGTGGTGGGTGACGACACAGTCCCCGGCGGCGTAGAGGTCGGGAAGCCCGGTGCGCATCGCCTGGTCGACGACGACCGCCCCGGACGCCCCGGTCGTGGCGCCGGCGGCGACGAGGAGACTGGTGTCGGGGCGGACCCCGACGGTGACCAGGACCAGGTCGACTGCCCAGGTGCGGGCCCGGCCGTCGGGGCTGGTGGCCTCGACCGCCAGACGGCCGGGCGACCCGGGGTCGGCTCGGCGGACGCGGCGCACGGTGGTGGCGCAGACCACCTCGACACCGTGGGCGACCAGTTCGGCTCGTACCAGCGCGCCGAGCTCGGGATCGACGGTGGGCAGGACCTCGGGGAGCCGCTCGACCTGGGTGACCCGGATGCCGCGGGCGGTGATCCCGTCGGCCATCTCCAGACCGACGTAGCCGGCCCCGACGATCAGGGCGCTGGATGGTTGGTGCCGCTCGAGGGTGGCGGTCAGGGCGAAGGTGTCGCCCATGGAGCGCAGCAGGTGGACCCCGTCGGCCGGGCCGAGCGCGGCGGGCCCGGCCAGCCCGTCGATGGGGGGGACGACGGGCACGGCCCCGGTGCCGACGACCAGGGCGTCATAGGCGAGGAGCTCCTCCGCTCCCACGCGGTCGCGCAGGTGGACCCGGTGCGCGGCGGGGTCGATGGCAGTGGCGAGGGTGTCGAGGCGCAGGTGCATGCCGGTCGCCTCGAGATCCGCGTGGGTCCGGTGCGCCAGGTCGCGCCAGTGGGTGACCTCACCGGAGATCAGGTACGGGATGCCGCAGATCGAGAAGTTGGGGAAAGCGTCGGCTGCCACCACGGTGACCTCCGCGTCCGGGTCGAGCTCCCGGGCTCGCAGGGCGGCGGAGATCCCGGCGTCCGAGCCGCCGATGGCGACGAGGCGCACGGCGATCAGCTCCTCGGGCTGACCGTGGAGGGCCCGGTGGCGGTGGCGGCCCGTGGCGGCATCTGGGGGTAGCGGCCCCGCAGCCACAGGGCGACGTAGACCAGGCCGACGAGGACGGGGACCTCGATGAGCGGGCCGACGACCCCGGCGAGGGCTTGGCCGGAGGTGACCCCGAACACGCCGATGCACACGGCGATGGCCAGCTCGAAGTTGTTCCCCGCGGCGGTGAACGCCAGGGTCGCGGTCCGCTCGTAGGGCAGGCGGAGGGCCCGGCCCAACCCGAACGCCCCGGACCACATCACCGCGAAGTAGGCGAGCAGCGGCAGGGCGATGCGGGCCACCGCCGCGGGGCGGGCGGTGATGGTGTGGCCCTGGAGGGCGAAGAGGATCACGATCGTGAACAGCAGCCCGTAGAGGGCGAACGGCCCGATCCTGGGCAGGAGCCTGGTCTCGTACCACTCCCGGCCCCGGGCCCGCTCGCCGAGGGTGCGGGTGAGGAACCCGGCGACCAGCGGCACCCCGAGGAAGATCAGCACCGTCCGGGCGATACGCCACACCGACAGGTGCAATCCGACGGTCGACAGGCCGAGCCAGCCGGGCAGCACCTCCAGGTAGAAGTAGCCGAGGAACGAGAAGGCCACGATCTGGAACGCCGAGTTGATCGCCACCAACACCGCGGCGGCCTCCCGGTCGCCGCAGGAAAGGTCGTTCCAGACGAGCACCATGGCGATGCAGCGGGCCAGCCCGACGATGATCAGCCCGGTCCGGTAGGCGGGCTGATCGGGCAGCAGCAGCCAGGCGAGGGTGAACATCACCGCCGGGCCGACGACCCAGTTGAGCACCAGCGAGGAGACCAGCATCCGTCGGTCGCGGGTCACCGCACCGGCCTCGCCGTAGCGGACCTTTGCCAGCACCGGGTACATCATCACCAGGAGCCCGACGAATATCGGCAGTGAGGTCCCCGAGGTGACCTGCAGCGCGTCGAGGTGCCGGTTGAGGCCCGGGAGCGCCCGGCCCAGCCCGATCCCCGCGGCCATGGCAGCCAGGATCCACACCGGCAGCCACCGGTCCAGGAACGACAGTCGGCGCACAACAGGCGCCTCCGGGGTCGCCGCCGGGCGTTCCCGGACCACGTCGCTCACCGGTCCGCCCTCCCTACGACGATTGCGGGAGCTGTCGTGCACAACAGCACGCCGACCCGCCCGTCGGGGTCACGGCCGGCTCCGGCCGGGTTGCGCAGCACACAGAGCCGCACGGTCCTCGGAGCGCAGCCGCCCGGCGGGCATCCCGGCGTCCGCGGGGACCCTGTAGAGCCCCCACGGCTCCTCGCCGGGGACGTCGACCCGCACCTCGTCCTGCGCGGCCTGGCAGCACTCGGTGCGCTCCTCGACCGCCGTGGCCGGACCCTCGCCCGCCAGGTGCACCTGTGTGGCTGCCACCTCGGCGGTGCCGGCCACCTCCACGCCGAGATGGTCGAGGGTGCCCGCCCCGGCGTCGGGGTCATCGACCAGCACCACCTCGAGCGGCGGGTCGAGAACCGCGCAGTCGGCGTACCC